>JAGLDA010000021.1 GCA_023145955.1 Bacteroidales bacterium | reverse complement strand
CCAATATTAATTGATAGCGAAAAGGACACATGGAATATGTCGCCAAAACTACTTGAAGAGGCAATCAAAGACCGTATTTCTAAAGGCAAAACTCCAAAGGCTATTATTCTTGTTCACTTATACGGTATGCCTGCCAAAATGGATGAGATTATGCGAATTGCAGATTTATACAAAATTCCTGTTATCGAAGACTCTGCCGAATCATTAGGGAGTAGGTATAAGGATAAATCTCTTGGTACTTTTGGGGTTATGGGAATTCTTTCTTTCAATGGCAATAAGATTATTACTACCTCTGGTGGAGGTGCTTTAATTTCCAATGATATAAAATACGTGGAGAAAGCTCGTTTTTTAGCTACTCAAGCGCGTGATGATGCTCCTCATTACCAGCATTCTGAAATTGGATATAATTACCGAATGAGTAATATTGTTGCTGGTATTGGCCGTGGTCAAATGGAGGTTTTGCCTCTACGCATTAATAAGAAAAGAGAGATATTTAAGTTTTATAAGGAGCTTTTTGCTGAAATTCCAGAGGTGGAATTATTAGAAGAACCCAATGAAGATTATTTTTCTAACTATTGGTTAACTTCAATAATAATAAATTCTGATAATAAAAATAGAGAAGGACTTCGCCTTGCTTTAGAGGCTGATAATATTGAAGCTCGCCCTTTGTGGAAGCCAATGCACCTTCAACCAGTTTTTGCTAATTGCCCTGCTTATGTTGATGGTACTTCCGAAGAACTTTTTAATAATGGACTTTGTATGCCTTCTGACACAAATATGACAAATGAGGATTTGAGCCGTATTAAGAATATAGTTCTTGATTATTTTGAGAAGTAGTTTTTTTTGAAACGCAGATATTATATATAATTATGACATAAGAAAATCAGCTCTGATGAAAAAAATCATACAAAGCTGAAAAAAATCAGTATTCAATAATCTTAAGCTTGGCAGTAATGTTGAGCTTTTTTTATGACCAATACTTTTATTAAATAAATCATTACTATATTAGTGCATTATAAAAAAAACTACTTTTGCTAATATAAAATCCACATATAGGATTAATTACAACTATGAACATATTATTAATAAATCATTACGCAGGAACGTTAGAGTTAGGAATGGAGTTTCGGCCATATTATCTAGCTAAGGAATGGGTAAGTATGGGACATAATGTTACAATTATTGCCGCTTCATTTTCTCATTTAAGACGTCAGAATCCTGAGGTTATCTCTGGTTTTCAGGAAGAAATGATTGATGGCATTCGGTATGTTTGGATAAAGACACCTACATATGAGGGGAATGGCTTAGGCAGAATTAAGAATATGTTCTTCTTTTTGAAAGGCCTTTCATCTAAAGTTAAATATTTAGCAAATACATACAAGCCAGATGTTGTAATAGCTTCATCAACATATCCTAATGATAATTATTTTGCAAGAAAAATAAGTAAAATTGCTAATGCGAAATATATATGGGAGGTAAATGATTTATGGCCGTTGTCGCCCATGGAGCTTGGTGGCATGTCGCGTTTTCATCCTTTTATTATGTTTTTAAAACGTGGTGAGTTATTCGCTTATAAAAATATAGATGCTGCAGTTTCTTTACTTCCAAATACTGAGGAGTATATGAAATCGCAGGGTTTGGGAAATAATAAATGGCATTATATTCCAAATGGAATTGTAGTTGAAGACTGGCAGAATAAAGTGGAGGTTTCTAAGGGTTATTCTGATGTTTTTGATAAACTTCACTCTCAAGGTAAAACCATTATTGGTTATACTGGTGGTCATGCCATCTCTAATTCCTTGAATACTATTATTGATGCGGCTAAAATGATGGAGGATAGTCATAAAAGTATTCATTTTGTATTTATTGGTGATGGCCAAGAAAAGCAAAATCTGATTAAACAAGCTGCGGGACTTAATAATATTACATTCTTAGCGCCTGTATCAAAAGGGCAGATCCCTAGTATTCTTGAGCTTATGGATATCCTTATTATTACATGGAACAAAAGTGCAATATATAGATTTGGTATAAGCCCAAATAAAATATTTGATTATATGATGTCGCAAAAACCTATAATTCATGCTACTGATGCTCCCAATAAATTCGTGGATGTGGCTGATTGCGGCATTGCAATAGAGCCTCAAAATTCTTTGCAAATTGTTGATGCAATTAACGAACTTAAGCTTAAAAGCCCCGCCGAATTAGAAATTATGGGTAGAAATGGAAAAAAATATATCCTTGCAAATCACGATTATAAGGTTCTTGCCGCAAATTTCATAAATATCATTAATAATATCTAGATAAATCATAATTACTAGTACATTATAATAGTGATAATCAATGAAGTAATATATAAAAATATACTATATGATTAGGTAACATACAAATAGTATTACTATAATTAGTATAAAATACATAATAGTAAAACTTATAGATTAATTGCTTTTTTATAGTTGTATTATATAAATAATTTTAGTATTTTTGTCAAATGGTTTTAAGAAATAAATATCCAGAGCTAGAAAAAGCTTTAGAAATAAGGCAGATAATTGCTATTACGGGTTTGCGTCGTATAGGCAAAACTACTGCGCTTAAATATTTATTTGATAAAATTGAAACTACAAATAAGTTATTTTTAGATTTGGAGAAATTAGAGAATAGAGATATTTTCAATACTTCAAGATATGATGATATTATTCAGTCTCTTAAAATTGAGGGAATCGATTTTGACGAAAAGGCATATATTTTTCTTGATGAAATTCAACTAATCAGGAATATAGCTAGCTTCATGAAATATATTTACGATAATTACAATGTTAAATTTGTAGTTAGTGGCTCTAGCTCTTATTATATGAAAGGTGCTTTTACCGAAAGTCTTGCTGGTAGAAAAAGAATCTTTGAGCTGTGGCCTTTAGATTTTAAGGAATTTCTTGTTTTCAAGGGAGTTGATTCAACACTCCCAAAATTCAGCTTTAATTTTACCAATAAACATTTTATTTCCAAATACAACTCTCTTTATCATGAGTATGTACAGTTTGGTGGTTTTCCAGAGGTTGTATTGGAAAAAGATAGAAACGAAAAGGTAGAATTACTTAAAGATATTACAAATTCATATTTGAAGTTTGATATATTATTTTTATCAGATTTTACTAATGTTGACGAACTGTATAAGTTGATTAAGCTTCTGAGTGCAAGAGTTGGAAGTAAGGTAGATTATACTAAACTATCCAATATTAGTGGTATAAGTAGGAAGCGGATTAAGGATTACCTATTATTTTTAGAGAATACTTATTTTATTAAATTAGTGAAGCCTTTTGTTAAAAATGCTGATAGAGAAATTGCATTACAGCAAAAGCTTTATTTTACTGATAACGGAATTCTTAATACTTTCTCTAATATTAGTGGTGGTGCTATTTTCGAGAATGCTATTGCTAATCAGCTTTCGCTATTGGGCAATATTAAATACTATGCCAAAAGAACAGGGCAGGAGATTGATTTTATTATTGATGAAAATACGGCTATAGAGGTTAAGGAAACTCCTACTGCTGGTGATTATAAGACATTACAGCGCCGTGCAAATAGTATAGGTATAAATAAAACAGCACTTGTGGGGCTTAATACTCCTGGCAATGGTTTTGGTAACTTCCTATTTGGTGGCGCTATTTATTAATTTGGATAGCTTAGATTGTAATGAATTTGTATATTAAAAAAGTTCTTTGAGACACAGATCTATTATGATAAATATGTTTCAGTATTGCTGAAACAAATCATAACAATCAGTGTCTAAAAATAGAGAGTTACACAATCATTATTATAACTATTTTCGTAACATATTAAACTAAAAGCATTGTTTAAAAAAGATTCATTATATAAGAATATAAGCATACTCATTAGCGGTACTGTTATAGCACAGGTTATTCCTATTGCTATTCAGCCAATATTGAAGCGAGTATTTACTCCAGAAGATTTTGGCGTTTTCGATATTTATCTAAAAATATTAGGAATACTTTTCGTAGTATTTGCCCTGAAGTACGATATGGGAGTTGTTTTGCCGAAAAACAAAATTAAAGCTCAGGCTTTACTTATCATCTCAATGTTATCAGCATTAGTTTTTACATTGATTACTTTTTTGATAGTTTTATTATTTAATAATCAAATATTAAACCTCCTAGATATAAGTAGTGAGTACTCATTTATTCTTTACCTATTACCATTTAGCACTTTATTTTTCTCTTTATATAATTCTATTAACTACCTACTTATTCGTGACAAGAAATTTGTTGCTTCCTCCATCAATAAAGTTAGTAGAAGGGCTATTGAAGGTGGAGTTCAAGTAGGTATTGGAATGGGTATTGGCACTGGGCTTAAATCCTATGGGTTATTTATTGGTGATTTACTGGGCAATATTGCTTATTTTGTTTCTTCATATATTCAAAGTTTTAGAGGCTTAAAAATTGATAGGCGTATATTTAGATATTCGTTCCTTAAATCTGTGGCAATAGAGTATTCTGATTTGCCAAAATACAATATGATTCCTGAACTACTTAATAGCTTCTTTAGTGCTTCACTTACATTTATTGTGTTGGCAAAGTTTAGCATTGTAGATGTAGGATATTTGGAAGCTACTCAAAGATTATTGGCAATTCCTTCAGCATTTATCTCTGTTTCGCTAGGACAAGTTATATTACAGAAAGTAGCAGAAAACGTGAGTAATAAAATTAAAATAATTCCTGAACTAAAAAACTTGGTAATAATTATGCTATTAATAGCAATAGCATTTACTATATTTATACTATTCTTAGGGCCAATTAGTTTCAAAATATTCTTAGGAGATGCCTTTGAAAAGTCTGGAGTTTATGCTCAGTATTTGATCATTTATTTTGCAGTAAGTTTCTTGTTCTCTGCTTTCGGCCAGGTTTTAATTGGGCTAAAAGAGTTTAAGGTAAATGCCATATGGCAAGTGTCTAAGTTCTTTCTAATTTACTCATTAGTATTCATTTCGTTTGATTCTATTAGTACGTTTCTACTCACTTATAGCGCTATAGGTACGGTAGTTTATTTAATATATGCAGTCATTATTTTTGCTAAGGCTAGAAAGTACGATAACTCATTATGAAAAAATACATTGAAAATATAATTAGTAATAAGCTATATATCTATGTGAGTTTAACGACTTTTGTTCTATTAAATATTTCCTATGCTTTTGATGTTAGCCCTAAATTTTATGGTACTTATTTACCCTTCAGTTTTGAATTTGATATTGTAAAATTTGTTGTAATTATTTCGCTGTCAAGTGTAATTACTGTTTTGGGAGGACTTATAAAATCAGATTTTTTAAAACTTATTTGGTATATAGTATTGATAATGCAGTATTATAGCTCGGCAGTATTATTTGCTTATTGCCTCGATATTTCGTTTGGAGTAGTATTGCAGAATGTAATATTGCTAGCCATCTTATTCTTTGGCGATTTTATTGATTTTAAAATTAGCCTTCCAAGTATTAGTTTAAAAAATAACTATAAAACATTTCTTATATTTTCAGTTATATTATTTGTACCGTTTATATATTATTATTGGCAGTTTATATCATTGGCAGATTTATTCCTTAATAAAGATGATATTTATAAAACCAGAGATTTATTTAGGAGTATTAATGTTCCTTTTTTGGGATATTTAATTTCGCCCCTAAGTAGAGTTATTTTTCCTATAATGATGGTATATGCTATACGTAGTAGAAAGTATTACTTGTTTATTATAGCAGCAATGTCTATTGCGTATTTATTTCTTTGTAGTGCTACCAAAAGCGTTTTAATTGGAGGAATACTTACTGCTTTCTTTTATTATGGCAATGAGTGGAAAGATAAGTTTAAGCTATTCTCAGGATTAATAATTACTCTTTTAATAGTAAGTTTTATAGCTTCATATTTTTTTCAATTTAAGGATATTACCGATGCATTTGTACGAAGAGTTTTCTTTGTGCCTCCGTATTTTGATAATATTTACCATAGTTATTTTGGTTCAAACTATACTTATTGGGGACACAGTCCCTTCGGCATGCACCTGCATAATGTAGATTATATGAATGGAAAGGGTGTATCTATGTTTATTGGAGAAGATATACTACATTTTGATGGATTAAATGCCAATACTGGTATTATTACAGAGGGTTTTCTTAGCTTTGGATATATTGGAGTTGCAGTTCATTCCATAGCCTTTCTAGGGGTAATTGCTTATTTGAAAAATCTAAATTTATCACCTCACTATTTTGGAATCTTATTCGCTTATATTTTTTATTTAAACTCTAGTCTACTCTCTACTTTATTGGTAACTCATGGGCTGTTATTTTTACTTATAGTATTTACACTATTTTTGCGAGATAGTAAGGACTCTTTTATTAATTAATAATATATACTAAATGAATATTTTACACATAATAAATGGCTTTGTTTCCAGTAAACTATATAAGGCTTTTGTTGAGCATTTGAGTGTAAATATTGAAGAGCAAACTGTGTTTGTTCCAATTCGTAGTAATGAGCAAAAAGGTGGAAATGCCACCAAGGTCACTAATATAAAGATTGTATATGCATTGGTTGCTACTAAGTTAATTTATAGAGCTTTGTTTTTTCTTAAAATTTCAAAATCCATTAAAGTTTTACAAAAAGAAATTGATATTGACGAATTTAGTATTATTCATGCACATACATTATTTAGTGATGGCGCTGTAGCTTATAAATTGAAAAAGAAATACAATATACCTTATATTGTAACCCTAAGAAATACAGATCTAAACGAATTTTTCAAATATCTTTTTTACCTTCGGAAATTGGGCATTGATATTCTATTAAATTCAGAAAAAATTGTATTCCTTTCGGAGGCATATAAGCAGCGATTATTTGATAATTATATTCCAGAAAAGTATAAAAAAGCATTGGAGTCAAAATCTGTAATAATTCCCAATGGTATTGATGATTATTGGCTAAATAATATCAATAATAGTAAGAAAGAGATTGATATTAAGGAGGTGAGGTTGCTATTTACTGGCGAAATACGTAAAAATAAGAATATTATTGGCGTGATACAGGCAATTGAATCTCTTTCAAATATTAATATAAAATATACAATTGTTGGTGAGGGATTGAATGATGAAGGTGCTTATTTGCAACAAATTAAAGAAATGGTAAATAGCAATAGTAATATTGAATTATTAGCGGCTGTTCCAAAGGAAGAACTTATAGTGCACTATAGAAATGCAGATATTTTTATAATGCCATCCTTTACTGAAACTTTTGGCTTAGTGTATGCCGAAGCTCTGTCGCAAGGGCTCCCAGTTATATATTCTAAGAATGAAGGATTTGACAAAACCTTTACTGAAGGTGAGGTTGGTATTTCTGTGAATCCTAAAAATATCAATGATATTTCTAAGGCAATTTTCCATATTATTGACAACTATTCGTCCATTCAACAAAAATGCACAAAAGCTTCAAAAAAATTCTCTTGGGAATCGATAGCTGAAGTATATTTGCAAAACTATTCAGAAATACAAAATAGATCTAATAATGCAAATTAAGGAAGTTGATATTCAATTGTTAGCAGAGAAATCTAATTCAGTTTTCTTATCAGAAAAGTGGCTTATGCTTTTTGGTAGTGAGTTGCTATGCTATGGTATTTTCAATAAAGCAAATCAGTTGGTAGGTGGTTTTACGATGCGCCTTGAGAAGAAACTGGGCTTTGTAAATTTTTACCATAATCTTCAGTATACTCCTACGATAAATCTATTTTTTGAAAATAAAGCCCAGAATAAAGCTAAGTTATTATCAGAGAATAAAAAGATGCTAAAGCTCTTTGCTGATTTTATTGATAAATTGCCTTATCATATTATTACACTTTATTTACCTGCTAATCATATTGATATGCAGCCTTTTTATTGGAAAGATTATAAAGCAATTCCTAATTTTACTTATATTGTAAATCTTAATAGGGATATACAAGAAATTGAAAAAGATTATTCTACTGAACGTAGAAATGATATTAAAAAGGCAATAAAGGATGGTGTTACTACCAAGATATGTACCGATTATAAAACAGTAAAATCACTTATAACTAATACTTTCGACAGGAAAGATACTGCTATGGATGAGCAAATGATAAATAAAATATTATTTGAATTTGCTAATAAGGATAATAGCTTTGCCTTTGTTTCCCATCGCAATAATCTGCCTATAGCTACTTCATTTTGCATTTATGATAATGATAAAGCTTATTATTTATTAGGTGGTTACGATAGTAAAAATAAGCATGCTGGCGCTGGTGCAATGGCAGTTTCTGAGGCAATAAAACATTCCAAACAACTAGGAATAAGCAAATTTGATTTTGAAGGGTCAATGCTGCCCGAAGTTGAAAGATATTTTAGAGGATTTGGTGGAGATCTTACTCCTTATTATTCTATAAACAAAGCTAAATTACCAATAGAGATTGCGCTTAAATTTGTAAAACGAACTCATTTCTAGAACTTGACTTATGAAAATTATTGTATCTCACGATGTAGATCATATTACTGCTTCTGAACACTTTAAGAGTGCTATGATACCTAAATTTATTGTGAGAAGTAAAATAGAGTTTCTTTATGGAAAAATTTCTTTAAAAGAAATCTTATTACGTTTTAGCTCTATATTTAAGAATAAATGGAATAATATTACTGAGCTTATTGTTTTTAATAAGAAGCATGATATTCCAGCCACTTTCTTTATAGGAGTGAATAATGGCGTTGGATTAAATTACAATATCAAATTGGCTGAAAAGTGGATTAAGGAGATAGTAAGTAGGGGCGTAGATTGTGGTGTGCATGGTATTGCTTACGATAATTTGGAGGATGTTAAAAATGAATATGATATTTTTAAAAGAATATCGGGTTTAGATAATTTTGGGATTAGAATGCATTATTTACGTAGTGATATTAATACTTTTAATAATTTGGTTAGTGCAGGTTATACCTTCGATTCTACCGATTATGGTATAAAAAAGCATTACAAAATTGGAGAAATGCATGAATTCCCTTTGCATATTATGGAGGGTTATGAGCTTGAGGCAGGGAAGAAGTGGCAATCTAAAACTAAAGCTGAGGCTGTAGCCTCTACAATTGAGAAAATTAAAGATGCTGAAAAGAATGGAATTGAATATCTTACAATCCTTTTTCATGATAGGTATTTTGAGGATTCTTTTTTGTCATGGAAAGCATGGTATACTGATATTATCCAGTATTGTAAGAATTCTGGTTATGAGTTTATTAGCTATGCTGATGCAATAAAGGAAATTGAAAATAAATAGTTTTTTATATATTTAAAATTTATTAATTCGGTAATATGGAGTCACATAACTCATTATAATCATGACCTTTTGGGTCAAATTGTGATTAAAAACATTCTTGTTCTATTCATATTATCTTTTATATTTAAATTAAGCAAATGAAAGAATTATTACCAAAAATTAGTTTTGTATTTCTACTATTAATAGTAGCAAGTCTTCCTACTTTCTGGTCTTTAACTCCTTTATTTATTGCTTTATTTTCCATAAGTACTTTGGCTCATGGCTTTGTGAATAATAAGTTTTGTATCACAAATAAAGCGATAGTTATTACTGGAATATCTTTTTTTCTAATACACCTTATTTCAGTTTTTTATAGCGAACATCGCGATGTAGCATGGTTTGATATTGAGGTTAAATTGTCACTTTTGATTTTTCCTATTATGTTTTCAGTTTCTAATAAATATATAGATAAATACAGAAATATAGTTCTAGTTGTTTTTTCAGCTTCTGTTGTTATTGCTAATATATATTTATTGATTGTGGGTATGTATAATGCCGAAATTATTGATATATGGAATATGGATAGAAATGTTGTATGGCGCTTTTCTTCCTCTAATTTGTCCAAGTATATTCATCCGTCATATTTGTCTATGTATAATTTATTTGTGGTGGTTTACATGGTTCAAATAATATTTACGAGTTCTTATAAACTAAGATTGTGGTTAATATTGCCAATTAGTTTTCTAATGGTACTAATAGTGCTTTTGCAGGCGAAAGCAGGTTTTTTAGCTGTTGGCGTTATTGTGTTATATATCGTAGTATTATTATTTATTAAAATAAAAAATAGGCTAATTAGATACGCTTTACCATTAGTAATCTTGTTTGCTACTACTTATGCAGCTTCGCAAAATTATCGAATGCAAATTATGTTTAGTTCTGTTGTTGAGATTATTAAAACTGGTGATTCTAAAACTAGCTCCACAGGTGTACGCTTCGAAATTTGGAAAGTAACAACTTCTATAATAGGAGATAACTTTATTTTTGGTGTAGGAGCTGGTGATATTAAGCCAGAGTTAAATAAAAAATATGCAGAAAACCCTGAGTTCCTTGAAGAAGCTACGGATCACCATCTTAATGTACATAACCAATATTTAGAAACATGGCTCGGTGAAGGTTTTATTGGTTTTGGATTATTAATGGCATTATTTATTTATGGGATTAAGGTTGCATTGAAAAATAAAGACCATCTTTTAGCAATGTTCATTATTATTATCATGGTTAATTTCTTTCCTGAAGCTATGCTAAATAGCCTTAATGGGGTTGTGTTCTTTTCGTTATTTTATTACTTTCTCACGTTAAATCCTGCAAGAAAGATATAGATTGTCTTTAGTTTAGTAATTAAAATAATCAAAAACAGCCTTTATAAATTACTTCTAAAGGCTGTTTTGTTATATAAAGGAATATATAATCTAAGCAAGTTTTTCTCTAACTATTTTAGAAACTAAACTATTATCAGCTTTTCCGGCAAGCTCCTTAGAAGCCATTCCCATTACTTTACCCATATCTTTCATGCTTGATGCTCCAGTTTTTTCAATAATGGAAACAACTACTTTTGTAACTTCTTCTTCGCTCATTTGCGTAGGAAGGTAGGCTTCTATAATTTCCGCTTGGTACATTTCTTCCTCGTAAGCTTCGTCTCTGTTTTGCTCTTTATATATTTTAGCAGATTCTTTCCTTTGCTTAATAAGTTTTTGTAGAGTTTTTATTTCCAATTCTTCAGGAACTTCTGCAAAAGATGTATCCTTACCAGTTTTAATCAATAATAGGGCAGATTTAACAGCGCGTAAAGATTCTAATTTACGTTTATCTCTTGCTATCATTGCATGTTTTATATCTGTATTTATGGTTTTCTCTAAGCTCATAATATTTAAATATTGGTTATTATTTGTAATTGCAAATTTACGAGAAATTGAGATTAACTCGCACTTTAGTTTTGGAAATAATTGTGCATCATAAAAATAATTGCATAAAAAATGCCGTAATAATTATTACGG
>JAGLDA010000209.1 GCA_023145955.1 Bacteroidales bacterium | reverse complement strand
ACCTCTTTTTCATAAAGCTGTTTTTGCCTCTTAAAATTATTCTCAGCCTTTATCAACTGAGACTCACTTTGAGAATACCTAGCTTTGGAGCTAGCCAAATTTGCTTTCGATGAATTTACATTTGCTCTTACCTTATCCATAGTGCTAAGGTAAACATCTGGATTAATCTTAAGCAATAACTGTCCTTCCTTTACACTATCACCTTCTTTTACAAAAATACCCTTTATCTCTCCTGAAGCATCAGGTGCAATAAGTATTTCTCGCTCAGGTTGTATCTTTCCACTAGCTGTAATTGCTTCTATAATACTCCCTGTTTCAATTTCTTGGGTACTTATTTTCTGTAATTCTTCAGCACCTATCATTCCCTGTTTTTTGGCAACAATAAGAGCTATAACCATAATTGCGGCTATACTTATTAGAATTATATTTCTTTTTTTTGTATTTGTTTTCTTCTTCATTATCTTATTTTCAAGACTAATTAAAACCTATAACTTTAGTGGTTTTCCATAATAAAAATCTAAAACCTTAACTCTAAATACATAATTATACTTAGCATTAAGCTGCTCGCTAGTAGCAATATCAAGTTTTATCTTAGCGTCATTATATTCAAAAGCAGTAATCAATTTGGCATCATATCGTTGTTCAGCATAATTAAAAGCCTCACTAAGAGCATCTACTTGCAAAGCAGAGGCTTCATATTGTTTATAAGCAGAACGAGCATCAGCATAAGCCTGCTCAATAGTTTGGCGCATTTGCCATTTAGCATTTTCAAGATTAAGCTCTGCTTTTTGTTTGGCAATTTTTGCTTGGCTAATATTCGAATGTGTTTGTAACCCATTAAAAAGAGGGATGGATAGGTATAGTCCTATGGATAGATTTTTATTGTCAATAATTTGATCATCCCAAGCCTTTGGCCTAGTATTATATGTAAAATCAGGACTCATAACTATATCTCCTCCCATTGTTCTATCTCCATTTGGATAATAACCTTGCAATACAGGATTCCCATCAAGAATACTATTGGCACCAGAGTAGCCACTTCCTAAACTAGCCGACAGATTTAAATTTGGCGATATTGAACCTTTAGAAATACTTAAATCTTTATCAGCACTTTGAACACGCATATCGGCACTTTTTATTTCAGGCCTATTTTGCAAAGCATATTGATAAACCTCTGTAGGATCTTGCAATTTACCAAAACCATCAACCAGCTCCATTTGTGGAGCACTAATATCAAAAGTAGTATCACCAGGCAAATACATAAGCTGCTTAATTTTAAGAATAGACAGCATAAGTATATTTTCAGACTCTATTTTTTGCGCTTGCTCCGTGGCCATCTGCGATTTTATATTATACAAATCACCCTTGGCAGCACTTCCTGCATCCACAAGTTTCTGAGTTCTATCTACCTGCATTTGTGTAAGACTTACTTGGTCGTTCTTATTCTTCAGATTCTCTTTATTATAAAGTATTTGTAAGAAAGCAGTAGTAATATCCATGGCTTTCATATCCTCTTGATAATCTAAATCGTAGTGCTGAGCAGCCAATTCTAACTTATTTTTCTTTACCGAATTTAATAACTTAAAACCATTGAAAAGAGTTACACTTGACTGTAAATATAAATTTACTGAATTTGTTCTTGTATCGGCAAATTGGTTGGTATACCTATCAACACTCTTTCCCCAATTTACAACATCATTGACATTGGCGTTTAATGTTGGCAACATTGTTGCTCTGGAGCGAGCCAAATTATGCTCCTGAATCTCCAGCTGCAATTTATTCTGTTTCAAATCCAAATTATGCGATTGTGCATATTGTATACACTCTTCAAGAGTCCAAACCTTCTGTGCTTTTGAGCTTTGCACAAGGGCCAATATTGCAATAATCAGTACTATTTTATAATTCATTAGCGGTATAATAATAATGTTTAATCTATTGCTATAAAAATATTACTTTTAAAGTTCAAATTTATTATAATTATTAACGCAAAATATTTATTTATTTGCAATAATAGCAATTAATAGTTTTAGCATTTAAAAATACATACAAAATTATTGAACTCTAAAACTCATGAATATTCAATGCTTATTTTAATAAATTCCAAAATAGAAGAAATAAACCATATAGGATGATTTATGATTAAATAGTTCTATAAAGTGTGATAATTATTGCTATATTTGCAATAATTACAACTAACCACTGAAACGTATACTTAATTCATTTCATTCATACTGCTCTATTAAAGTTAATCATAGAATCAATTAATAATAATATATGCTCAAAGTTATAACTATTAAAAGGAAGAAAGCCACCAAAAGAGAAGCATAAATTAACTCTCCTACCAAATATTAATAATTATTGAGTTTAAGATAAAAATAATGATTTTGGCATTAACTGTCTTTTTTAGCACTTTTGCTTATAGCCAAAATATTCAAATGGAGCATTGGTATATAAATGACTATTCAAATTCTACGGAAATTGATTTTACAAACAGCTCAACAGGTACATACTCTTACAGTGTGAATAATTTACCAACACCTACAACTGGATACAATCATCAAGAAGGTACTGTAAATGGCATGTATGATTTTAATGGAAATATGATTTTCTATATAGAAGACGGTACTGTTTATGACAAAAATGGCATTAACCATGGCAGCTTCCTATTTACTAATCACACTACTCAATATCAAATGGGTACAGTAAATGAATGTGCTATTATTCCTCTCGCAAATACTTGTAAAGAGTATTTTGTTGTATTTAGTACTCTTAACAATATTGCAACATCTCATGAGCCTCGTGTATTTTATGGTAAAATAACATTAAATTCAAATAATGATATTGTTTCAATAACAAATGAAGGTGTACTTGGTGGTTATGCTTCAAATAATCCAACTACAGAATGTAGCTTTGCTATAAGCAAAGACATCAATATACAAGGAGATAAGTATTTATATTTAGTAGAGGGAAATCAGCAAACTAACAACCCAAATTATTATGGTAGGTTAGATAGATTTTTGATTACAGATAATGGAATTACTTATCAAAACACAATACTCAGTCACAATAATCCAGGACAAAATATTGATTATACACCATTTGAAGTAGAGTTGAATCATGATGGTAATCAAATAGCATGGGGTAGTAAGAATAAAGGTGAAATATATATAGTGGAGTTAGATGGAACAGACGTAATTCATACTTATACTTCAAATATTAGTGATTTTCCTAAGGGAATAGAATTTTCACCAGATGGAAGCAAATTATTTTTTTCACAGTTTTATGGAGATATTAAATATATTGATTTTAACGACAATCAAACAAAAACGATTTATGGCGCATCAGCTGCT
>JAGLDA010000208.1 GCA_023145955.1 Bacteroidales bacterium | reverse complement strand
CTGTAGTTGTTCTGGGACTCTTTTTTGCTGTCCTGTAATAACTATTTTACTCAAGTATTTATCTGCTAGTTCGGTACCCATAAAACCTCCTGCTACTTTTTGATAAAATTCTGAGTTTAAATCATAACCTCTATAATCGTCAGTATTCTCTTTAAATACATTTACAATCTCCTTTAAAGCTTTATCAGAAAAATGAAAATCAAAAGCCATAGCCACTTTCATATTATCATCACCTGCTTTTTCATCAACAATAGCATAAGATTTTAATTTCACGTCCTTTGTTCTTATATCAAAGTTTATATCTCCTTCAGCATGTGTTGCACAGGTTCGTGAATTCAAACTAATATAATTATCTGGCCTACTTAGCTGTAGTAATTTTTCTTGGGTAGACACCCTGTATTCCATACTTTTAACATCATAACTTAAAAAACCCGTTGCCGACATTAATAGGGAATCATAATGATTATTCTTATCTTCAAAAAACAAGGAATAGACCTCTTGTTTTGCGGGGCTATTAGCGATCCCCAAATACTTTCTAACTTTAGAAATATCTGGTACTCTTGATTCTTTCTCTACTGGTAGTAAGATATGTTTGGGCTCTACAATAGATTTGAATGACACCCAATGATCTCCATTTATACAGCCTGTTTTAAGCTTATAGCCTCCTTCAAATTCTAAGGTTTTTCTACTAGCTAAAAGATGTGCATCGCCATAAAACTCAAAGGCAGGACTCAAGGTAAAATCATGCTCCTTTAATATAGTACCCGAAGCTATAGTTTGTAATGTGGTATCTACTCTTATATTTTCAAAATAAATATTTTGTTTTTTTTCATTCATGTCAAGGTAAACATAACTACCCTTACCTGTATAATCGTTCTTCCCTTTAACCATGACTACGGCATTATCTATTTCATGGTATTTAGTTGTCGTATTTGCCAAAATCTTAGCGTCCTCAAGAGGCTGCATATCAGCATTTTTCAAAATAGCCACATTCCCATCACCTGGAAATATGGCCGCGTCAGCCACTCTAATGGTAACAACACCTTGGGCCTTAATCATCTTCTTACGTGTGTTAAAAGTAGCCATAGAGGATTTAAAAGTCAAAGAATCCTGATTAGGATGGACTGAGATAAATTCCGAACCTTCAAAACTATAATCTGCTTTTTCACGTATCGACAGACCTTCTAATTCTTCCATCATAGTGGCACCTTGTTTAGAAAAAGAAGTTTCTTCTTCATCCATAAACCAAGTAGCTTCATCCATATAGCATACATAAAGATTATCTGGGAATTCTACTAAAGAAGTACCATCATTAGAAGTAAATAATACTTTTCTTTCGGTATAATTAGCCTCTGCTTTAAAATTATCCAACAACCAACCATCATCTATAAAGCGAGCAGTATCAGAAACATAAGCAAGGCTCTTGAAATCATAATGATTAGATTCCATAACAGCCACTTTATAATGCACATTACCTTTTCCTTGCAAGCCTGTTGGGGATAAATCTAATCTTCCTTCCATTGCCGTTTCATTGTCATCATACATACTCATAAAATTCTCTTTAGAATATATTTCCATATTATCCAAATAAGGCATCCAATGTTGATACACTTCAACACCTGCCACTGTAGGATATTCTACCCCTGTAGTCCTAGGTTCCAGATTAAATGCTTCGGCATGTACATTCAACGAGTCAAGATAAAAAACATAATCTGATGCCAGAGTTTTAGAATTTAAATAATCTAGTTCACCGTCACCACGCAAGCCTTTATTACTCAGAATCACCGTATTATAAAATGTTCCTTTATCGCCATAAGCCACAAGTCCCAAATCTGAGGTAACCTTACTAAAACCTAAAGAATAATCATCCATAACGGTCAATGGCTCTATTATATTGGGGAAAATTCCTCCAGAATATAAATAGCCATCAAAATTAATATCTTCGGTTTTAATATCGTTAAGCGAATTAAGTATGAAAGGACTAATTCTAAAGTAAAACCTATCGCGTATATACACGCCTTTTTCAATCGAAGCCTTATCATAATAAGCATAAGAATCTTGCTTACTATTAAAAATTGGATATTCATCATAAGGTTTAACGCCTGATTTGTTTGAAGGGTGATCTATCAGCAGGTCACCTGAAAGATTAACCAAAGCTGTATTCACACTTTTTTTATCATAACCACCCCCAGGTAAAGGATCGCCCTCAACCCAAAACCACAGAGAGTCTATTTGTGGCATATCAAGTTTAAAAGCATTATAATCAAAGGTACAGCCTTCGGCAATAAAGCTAAATCGCCCAGCAGTTACCTTACCATTAAAACGGAAATCCCTATTCTTCCCAACGACAATATGCTCTTTAGGCTCAATGATTAGATTTTGAGAATCTGATAGAATAATCGTTTGTAAATTATTTATTTTCAGATCAAAACTATCTAACTCTAGTTCTGCATGGGCATATTTTGATGGCATAGATGTAAAAGAAATAACATCGTAATCCACTTTCTTGCCTCTAGCATCTAAATA
>JAGLDA010000207.1 GCA_023145955.1 Bacteroidales bacterium | reverse complement strand
AGAGCAGCTATATTATCGGCATGAATAGCGCGTAAAGAATCTATTGCTTTTAACGCTTGGCTTTCCTCATTCTTAAATATATTCATCAATGTGTTATTAAAGCTTGCAGATACCTGCTCAGCTTTAAAAATATAATCATTGTAAATAGGTGCATTTCCTCCAAATTCTGGAGTGCTAGTAAATGTTCTAGCATCCTGTGTATTTACAATTACAGAGTCTCCAGGGCGAATATAAACTGTAATGGCTTGCCTTTGGCCAATAATGTTGAGTTCAAAATATGTAGGCTTATCTATAGTGGTATTATAAATAAAAGCTTCAGTTTCATTTGCATTTAGAGTATCTCCATTTATCTGATAAGGAGATGTGCTTTTTACTATAACTTGGGCACCACTATAGTCCTTAAAGTTTAGTTTTATTACAGCTTTATTTGAAGTTTGATTTTCGGAATTACAAGAAATCAAAAAAGCAAGCATAGTAATTATACTTAATGATAATATTGACTTAATTTTATTCATAATTATAGAATGATTTAGTATTAAATAGTTGTTGTAAAAAAGGCAATATTAATTAAAATATTGCCTTTTTATGGAATAAGATATTATTTTTTAATAAATTTGAAATCAGTACCAATATATCGAGCATCATCACCAAGGCCTTCCTCAATACGCAATAACTCATTATACTTTGCAATACGATCAGAACGGCTAGCAGAGCCAGTTTTTATTAAACCAGTGTTCATTGCAACTGCCAGGTGAGCAATAAACACATCCTCAGTTTCTCCACTTCGATGTGAAATTACAGAAGTATATTTATTGTTATTAGCTAAGCTAATGGCATTTAAAGTCTCTGTTAAAGTTCCAATTTGGTTTACTTTAATAAGAATAGAGTTGGCAGTATCAGTTTCAATACCTTTTGTTAAGCGCTCAGTGTTTGTAACAAACAAATCGTCTCCAACAAGCTGAATACGGTCGCCCATACGCTCAGTCATTAGTTTCCAACCATGCCAATCATCTTCACTCATACCGTCTTCAATTGAAATAATTGGATATTTCTTTGTCCAATCATCCCAAAAATCCACCATTTGCTCAGGGGTTAATTTCTCTCCAGACGACCATTTAAGGTGATAAACATTTTCTTCAGGAATAAAGTATTCTGCTGATGCAGGATCAAGGGCAATATAAATATCCTTGCCAGCTTTATAACCAGCAGCCTCAATAGCTTCAACAACTACTTGAATAGCCTCGTCGTTTGAAGCAAGGTTAGGAGCGAATCCACCTTCATCACCGACATTTGTAGAATGACCTTTTTTCTTAAGAATAGCTTTAAGATTATGGAATACCTCAGTACCCATTCTTAATGCTTCAGAAAAAGATTTAGCGCCAACAGGCATAATCATAAATTCTTGAAAATCTATAGAATTATCAGCATGAGAACCTCCATTAAGAATGTTCATCATTGGAATAGGTAGAGTATTAGCATTTACACCACCTAAGTAGCGATATAATGGTTGGCCAGTTTCCTCAGAAGCAGCACGAGCCACCGCCATAGAAACACCAAGAATTGCATTTGCGCCAAGGTTACCTTTATTGCTGCTGCCATCAAGCTCAATCATCTTGCGATCAATTTCTGATTGGTCAGTAACATACATTCCAATTAGCTCTTCGTTTAAAACAGTATTTACATTATGTATTGCTTGCAATACACCTTTGCCCATATATAATTTTTTGTCATTATCGCGTAATTCTACAGCTTCGTGTATTCCTGTAGATGCTCCAGATGGAACTGCTGCGCGGCCCACAATGCCACTTTCTGTCATTACATCAACCTCTACAGTTGGATTTCCTCTTGAATCAAGGATTTGTCGTGCGTGGATATTTATTATTGCACTCATATTTAGTATGTTAAATTAATAAATCATTATTATCATTCGAATTGCAAATATATAAAAAAGAATAGCTGTTATGCTAGAAACAGAAAATAATAATATACTAGATGTTTCATGGTTTTTCTGAAAAGATGAAGAGTTTTATTGCATTGCAATTAATGAGTATTTTTTACGATATTTGTTATTCCATTTTAATACAATGCTTATGAATAATTATAGTTTTGATAAAACCACCAACCGTAAAGGAACTAATAGTGTAAAACACGATTTGCTGAATAAGTTATATGGTAAAGATGACCTGATTCCTATGTGGGTTGCGGATATGGATTTTGACACACCTCCATTTATTTTTGATGCAATTGCTAAGCGCGCTAAGCATCCTATATTGGGTTATACTTTTCGTGATGAGAGCTATAATCAAGCTATAATAGATTGGCAAAACAAGCGAAATAAGTGGCAAATAGATTCAGCTCAAATATCTTTTACACCTGGTGTTGTGCCAGGTTTGCTAATGGCAATGGATGCTGTTTCGGATATTGGTGACGAAATTATTGTTCAAACTCCTGTATATTTCCCATTCTTTGCTACAATTAAGGATAATGGTAGGAAGATAGTTTATAATACTTTATTAGAGCAGGATGATTGCTATACTATGGATTTTGAGAATCTGAAATCAATTATTACTCCTAAAACAAAGGCTATAATTATTAGCAATCCTCATAATCCTGTGGGGCGGGTGTGGAGTAGGCGAGAATTAAGCCAATTGGTGAATATATGCTATGAGAATGGCATTAAAATTATTAGTGATGAAATTCATTCTGATATTGTTTTTTCTCCAAATAGGCATTTGCCAATAAGTTCCATTTCGGAAAAAGCTGCAGAGATATCTTTTGTATTTATGGCGCCAAGCAAAACTTTTAATATCGCAGGTCTTTCCACATCATTTGTAATAATTCAAAATGCGAAATTATATAAGAAATACGAAAAGCGACTTGATGCTTTTCATCTTTGGCAAGGCAATATCTTTGGAAATGTAGCAACGCAGGCAGCATATTCGGAGCAGGGAGAGCAATGGGTAGATTCCATGCTAGAATATGTAGAGGGTAATATTGATTTCGTTGTGGGTTTTATTAATAATAGAATCCCTAAAATATCCATAAAAAAACCAGAGGCTACCTATCTGCTTTGGCTCAATATGAAAGAATACAGTATGTCGCATAAGCAGTTGACCGCATTTTTTATAAATGATGTTGGTATTGCCATAAATCATGGGAGGATATTTGGCAAAGGTGGTGATGGGTATATTAGGTTGAATGTGGCTGCTTCGCGTGAAGTTATAGAAAATGTTATGATGAAATTAGAAGCTGCAATTAATAGTATATGATAAAGCTTATGTAATTAGAAACTTCTAATACAATACCATCACATTACCTTTATACACTTGCTGTTTGCCAGTTGATTTTAGTACTGCTGTGATGTAATATATATACATTCCATTTTGTACAAATTCGCCTTTGAATTTGCCGCTCCAAGGTATATAAATATTAGATGAGAATATAAGTTCTCCCCATTGGTTGTAAATTAAGGTTTTGATATCCGTAAACAGCTCATGATTTCCGTAAATAAATACATCGTTTATACCATCAGTATTTGGAGTAAATGCATTAGGGATAAATAACTCTGGTGCGCCAATAGTATCGCAATCAATAACATTGATGCTTACTGTATCGTCATCAATATTGCCAAAGGAATCCACAGCGCTAACATAATATGTAATATTGTATGTGGGGCTTGCTGTAGGTTGAGCAATTGTTTGATTATTAAGAAAAGTTGAAGGTGTCCATATCCACGATTTATAAAGAGGATTGCCATTGCCAATGATAATATCAGCACCTGTACAAATAGTGGTATCATTAATTGTTGGATTGCAATTAAGCACGCTAATAAATAGGCTATCATAAATACTACCGCCCAAAGTATCGCTGGCAGTAACGTAAAACCACATGCTTGTGTTGGGGCTAGCAATAGGAGTTGCCGAATGTGGATTGTCCAGATGTGCTACTGGCC
>JAGLDA010000206.1 GCA_023145955.1 Bacteroidales bacterium | reverse complement strand
AATTACTTAGATAGTAACATTTGTTAATCTACGGGCAAGATGCCCGTGATACAGTGCAACACGGTCTACCATACTGTAGTTATTTTATTATCTACTTAGGAAGTTTTAGTCGTTAATCTAAAGGAATGATGCGCGTTATGTAACACGGTCTACCATACCGTAGTTTTTTTCAATTACTTAGATAGTAACAATTTTAAATCTACGGGCAATATTCACGTTATACAGTTAGTTGTGTTTGCCTTTACAAACTCTGTCTTGATCCTTTTTAGCTTGCTTATGACCAAGTTCAGCAGCTTGCTTTGTGTCCTTACATGCATTATCACCATCCCTTAGCGCGCTATATACTGCTCCTCTAAGATAATATGCTTTAGGTACTTTTTTTATTTTGATACATTCTGTTAGCGAAACCAAAGCTTTTTCGTATTCTTTGGCTTCATACCTAATCTCTCCTTGCAAATACCACGATTCATATTCATTGGCATTAATACGGTGAATGCGTTGTAGATACGATAAGGCTGTACTTGCTCTATCACGTTTTATAGCAACTTTAGCACGCATTAATAAGGCTTCGGTACTTTTACTATTAGCACTTAATGCTTTTGATAAATATCTATCTGCCGATGAATAATCTTTCATAGCCATTTCGGCTTTTGCCATGCGAATAAACAATGTGTCAGATCGTAATCTAAAATATGATACTATATGCCTATCGTCTTCCAATCCTTTTTCATATTGTTTTGAGAAATAGTATAAATATGCCCTCTGCTCATATGCCTTTTTATAAGTTTGGTCAACAGCTATTACTTGAGAATAATATTCAATAGCTTTATTGTTCTCCCCTAATATTTGATACGAATTAGCAAGAGCATATAATGCTGGTGCATATTTTGGTTTAAATGATAATGCTTTAGTAAAATCCTTTATAGCACTTGTATTTTTCTTTTGTTTGCTATAATATAAACCTCGCCTATAATATACCTTATAATGCTTACTGCCACTTTTTATTAATGCATTATAATCATTAAAGGCTAAATTATCATCTCCCCTTAGCTCATAAATATCAGCTCTGAGAAGTAATGCTGGCATAAAGTCTGATTTATTGGAAATAACATAATTCAAATCCTTTTCGGCTTTAGCGTATTTCTTTTGAGAAAAATATAACTGTGCTCTATAATAATAATTTGGCAAAAAATCTTTCTTTTGGCTCATTGATGTTTTAAAATCTTTTAGCGCAGAATCGGGCATTTCTAAAGCAATATAAATACGTGCCCTATATGTATAAGCTTCGTAATAAGCGGTATTATGACTTATTACATAACCGAACTTTTGCTTTGCCTTTTGATATTCCTTATGTTTAAAATATTCTTTCCCCTTATTATATTCATCTCTTACTACCTGTGCCGACGAATTACTTAAAATGAATAGCAGTGTTATTATTAATATTAATCTCATATTGTTATTTGCCTCTTGGGTGAAATTGTATTAGGGTTGATCGCAAATATTGTCGATCTAAATGTGTGTATATTTCTGTTGTAGTAATAGATTCGTGTCCCAACATTTCTTGTACTGCTCGAAGATCAGCTCCCCTTTCTACAAGCTCAGAAGCAAAGGAATGCCTAAAAGTATGTGGACTTATTGTTTTCTTCATTCCAATTTTAAGAGCAAGGTTTTTTACAATAGTAAAAATCATAACTCTGGTTAATGATTTTCCTCTTCTATTTAGAAATACAAAATCCTCAAATCCATTTTGTATTTTTTGTTGAACCCGAACTTGATTCATATATGTATTCAACTGTTTTATTGCTGAATTGCCTATTGGCACTAGTCTTTCCTTACTTCCTTTTCCAACTACTTTTATAAATTCATCATTTAAATAAAGATTACTTATTTTTAGATTTATCAATTCCGAAACTCGCAACCCGCATGCATATAATACCTCTATAATAGCTTTATTTCTCTCGCCTTCGGGCTTGCTTAGGTCTATTGCAGCAATAAGTTCATCAATTTCAGCATTATTTATTATATCAGGAAGTTTACGGCCAACTTTGGGCTGCAATAATAATTCTGAGGGATCGGTTTTCATCGCTCCACTTAAGATCATAAAACGATAGAAAGCTCGTATTCCACTTATCAACCGTGCTTGCGAGCTGGCCTCAATACCCAATTCAGAGATGTATTGTATGAAGTTTTGTAAATCCTTTAAAAATAATTCTTCAGGAAGGATTGACTCCTTTTCCAATTCTACATATTGAGCCAACTTATTTACATCACGCACATACGATTCCACAGAATTTTCGGATAAGCCCCGCTCAATGCGCAAATATCCTTCAAAAGCTTTTATGGATTCTGTCCAGTTCAATTTATACAGCTACATTATGCTCACGAAGAGCATCGTTTAATGATGTTTTCTTATTGGTAGATTCTTTTCGCTTTCCTATTATCAAAGCACATCCTACCTGATATTCGCCAGCAGGAAATTTCTTGGCATAAGTACCAGGAATAACTACTGAGCGTGCAGGAACAAATCCATTATATTCAATAGGCTTATCGCCAGAAACATCAATAATTTTGGTAGATTTTGTAATTACTACATTTGCTCCAAGCACTACTTCTTTTTCTAAATGTACACCCTCCACAACAATGGAACGAGAACCAATAAAGCAATCATCCTCAATAATAACTGGAGCAGCTTGTACAGGTTCTAAAACTCCACCAATACCTACACCACCACTAAGGTGTACATTTTCGCCAATTTGAGCACAGCTACCAACGGTTGCCCATGTGTCTACCATGGTTCCTGAGCCTAC
>JAGLDA010000205.1 GCA_023145955.1 Bacteroidales bacterium | reverse complement strand
TAAGCACCAATATTTACATAAGATGGCATCATAATTACACCAGGAGCTAAATACGATCCATAGCGAGCAATACCATCAGGCACAACACGTACTCCCAATTTATCAAAGTCCTTTTTTAGAGCAATTTTATCATGATACTCAAAAGGTCCATTTACAATTTTCTTCATTTTTTGAATAGGGAAATATAAGATTACAGCCTTTTTAACCCATTCATTTACCTTCCAACCACCATCTGTAGGCTCCGCTGTTCTTAGTTCTCCTTTATCAAGCAATTCTACTACTTTGCGAATTGTATCCTGTACATCAGCATCTTTCAACATATCTCTATTGTCCCATGCTTGTTCTATTATTATTTTTATCTCTTTCATAATTATTGTCTTATTTAGTATTGCAAATATATGAGAATAAAACACAAAATGCATTATATTATTTGTAATAAAAAACTTGGATGTAGATTATGTGAAATGGGCCATATATATTGTGCTCTGAACTCTGTGTTTTGTGTTAAAAAACAGGGATTTGATTATTCTAATAGCATCTTTTCAAATGCTAGTCGTTTATCACCATCCTCTAAATATATAATTCCACAATAAGTATAATCTAGTCCTTTTAATAAACTTTGCATTCCAGTATTATCTTTATGAGTATCTATCCTCATAGACGCAATATTATTCTCTATCAGATATTGCTCACTTTCCTTAATAATAAATTTTGCAACACCTGTACCTCTATAATTTGCCCCTACGGCTATTCGGTGAATTACACCATATATAGCATCTTGTGGAGTCAACCATTTACCATCAATAATATCGTAGGTATGATCTACTTGAGTTGTAAACATTGCTGTACCAAAAATATCGTCCTTATTTTTAGCAATAAAGCTCTCATTATTAGCTATATCATTAAGTATTAAATCCTCCTCAGGATATCCATCCTGCCACTGATCAACAGCCTGTGAAGCCATATAAGCTTGCGCCTCTCCTATTATCTTCATTATAGAAGGTAAATCTTTAGTATTTGATTTTGAAAAATTCATAAGTATAAATTATATTTTCTTATTCTTAATGCAAATATATGGGTTTATAACTACAGTGAAGCAAGGTTGTCGTTATTTCTTAAAGTGTAAAATACATTTTACAATAATTTTAATATAATGTTAAATACACTTTACAATTTAACGTTAATATTATATACTTTATTTATGTAAAATCTAATAATATTGCTGAATCAATTAACCAATTTCCAGACTTCGGTACAGACTTCGATACAATTTTCTTCATTGCATTCCGAAAATCACTCAGTCTGATAATTCTTAATTCCTAATTCTCAAATTCTTAATTCCCAAACACCACCCCTTCAGCAGCCAACAAACCCTTAAGTTTCTTCATATTTAGCTCTCTAGCAAGAGTATTAATATTTGCTTGTTCGTAAAATGGTTTTCTATTATCCATCTCCATTTTTATAAAATCAGGAATGAAATCGTGATCCATACCCACTAAAAATGGAATCTCCTGTGTACGCTTGGCAATACGCATCATTATGCAGCCTAGGCCTGCTCTTAAATAAAAAGTAATACCGGTTTTATTGAGTACATCCATATTGTTTGCTCTGCAAGGTAACAGCTCGCTGGTAGCAACCACAGTGTTTTTCATAACAGATACTTCTGCTAAAGCTTC
>JAGLDA010000204.1 GCA_023145955.1 Bacteroidales bacterium | reverse complement strand
TAACAATTAACCATTAACAATTAATTAAAACCGTTCAATATTAGCTCCAATACTATTCAATCGTTTATCAATAAATTGGTAACCTCTATCAATTTGTTCAATATTATGTATTGTACTAGTTCCTTCGGCTGATAGGGCAGCTATTAATAGCGAAACTCCAGCACGTATATCAGGAGAAGTCATGCTTATACCTCTGAGGTTTACATCTCTATTATGCCCAATTACTGTTGCACGATGAGGATCGCATAGGATAATTTGTGCGCCCATATCTATAAGTTTATCGACAAAGAAAAGGCGACTTTCAAACATTTTTTGGTGAATAAGCACACTACCTTTTGCCTGTGTGGCAACTACTAATGCTATTGATATTAGGTCAGGGGTGAAACCTGGCCATGGCGAATCTGCAATTGTAAGTATTGAGCCGTCAATATAGGATTCTATTTCGTATCTATCTTGAGCAGGAACAAATATAGAATCACCTTGTAATTCCATCTTTATTCCCATTCTTTTAAAAATCATAGGAATCATACCTAGCTCTTTATAATCAACATCCTTAATAAGGATTTCGGACTGAGTCATTGCCGCTAGACCAATAAAGCTACCAACTTCAATCATATCAGCAAGCATAGTATGCTCTGTTCCATTAAGGCTGCTAACACCAGTTACTATAAGCAGGTTTGAGCCAACACCTTCAATTTTTGCTCCCATTCGGTTTAGCATACGGCTAAGCTGAGTTAGGTATGGTTCGCAAGCGGCATTATATATTTGTGTAACACCATCTGCTAGTACGGCAGCCATAAGTATATTTGCTGTACCTGTTACCGAAGCCTCTTCAAGAAGCATATATGTACCTTTTAATCCATCGGTAGTTATTGAGTAATAATGATTTTTAGCATCGTAGTTAAGCTTAGCTCCTAATTTCTGAAGACCAATAAAATGAGTGTCAAGTCTTCTTCTTCCAATTTTATCGCCGCCAGGCTGTGGTAGGTTAGCTTTGCCAAATCGTGCAAGTAGTGGCCCCAAAATCATAACAGAACCTCTAAGACTTGAGGCTTGTTCGTTAAACTGATCGGTATACATATAATCAATATTTACCTCATCTGCCTGAAAAGAGTATGATTCCTCAGAGAGCTTTTCAACTTTAACACCAAAATCACGCAATAAAAGTATTAATTTATTTACATCTCTAATGTCTGGTATCTTATTAATAATTATTTTTTCGGAACTAAGTAATGTTGCACTAATAATTTGAAGTGCCTCGTTTTTAGCACCTTGAGGCGTTATTTCACCTTGGAGCTTGCGCCCTCCTTCAATTATAAATTTACCCATAATAATGTGTTTTTATTTAACAATGAAGATAATGTGATATTTGTGATTGTGAGGAATTATGGATTTTTAATTATTAACTTACTATTGTTAATTATATATCTGAAGTTTCGCACCTAATAAATACAGGTATTTAAAGCGAAATAACCACCATAAATACCTAAGATTACTATTGTAATAACATGAATAACTGTATATTGTAACGCATGAGGCATAAAATGCCATTTACATTAAATTTAAGCTATTATAAAAACAGTGGATTTAATATAACTTTATAAGTTACATAAAAAATGATTTATGTATCAACTCCATATTTTGATTAGAGCTAGCGCATCAAGCCTTGGC
>JAGLDA010000203.1 GCA_023145955.1 Bacteroidales bacterium | reverse complement strand
CTGATTATCTTTACTTTATTTATTATAAGCACTAGAATATTACATATAATTAAATAATAATGAGTGAAAGTATAAAATGCATACATTGTGGAGAAGACTGCGGCAAATACCCAATAGTGTGGCAAGATAAGAATTTCTGCTGTGAAGGGTGCAAAACTGTATATCAATTACTTAATGATAATAAGCTGACTGGTTATTACGATATATATAGTAATCCTGGAGTAAAAGTTGAAGTTAATGATTTCGGTAAGAAGTATGCTTATTTAGATAATGAAGAAATAGCTAATAAGCTTATTTATTTTACCGAAGGTGAGTATTCAAAGGTAAAACTATATATTCCAGATATTCATTGTAGCTCATGTATTTGGCTATTAGAAAATCTATACCAAATAGATTCAAACATTACACAATCATCAGTAAATTTCATTAAGAAAGAAGCTGATATTACCTTTATTAATACAAAAATAAGTTTAAGAAAGGTTGTAGAACTTCTTGCTTCTATTCATTATATACCAATGATTAGTCTTGAGGATATTGATGATAAAAAAAATAGTACTGAAAATAAAACTCTAATAATAAAAATAGGGATTGCGGGCTTTGTATTTGGAAACACCATGCTTCTTAGCTTGCCCGATTATATTCCTGGCGGTGAACTATTGGATGACTCTTTCAAGCATTTTTTTGGATATATAAACCTATTTCTATCGTTGCCAATAATTTTGTATTGTGGCAATGATTATATTATCTCTGCTTATAAAAACCTTAAGCATAAGATGATAAATATAGACTTACCTATTTCCATAGGTATGCTAGCTATATTTGGAGAAAGTGCTTATCAAATACTATCATCCACCGGAACAGGATATATGGATAGTTTAGCAGGATTGGTATTTTTTCTGTTATTAGGAAAATGGTATCAGAACAAAACGTATCAAGCACTGAGTTTTGAGAGAGATTACAAATCATATTTTCCTGTAGCAGTTAGCAAAATAGTTGATGAAGAGGAAGAGATAATTCCCATTAATAATATTAAGGTTGGAGACAAAATAATTGTACACAATCAGGAGCTAATACCTGCGGATGGGATACTTATAAATGGTGATGCAAGTATTAACTACAGCTTTGTAACTGGAGAATCAAAACCTGTTGTAAAGAAATCTGGTGATGAATTATATGCTGGAGGAAAACAGATAGGAAGCACTATAATTATAGAAATTACCAAGGAAGTAATGCAAAGTAAGCTTACTCAATTGTGGAATCAAGAAAATAGTAATACTAGCGAAAAGAGCTTAACAACCTTGATTGATAAGATAAGCAAATCCTTCACTATTGTAATCCTTTCCATGGCAACTTTTGCTGGTGCATATTGGTTATGGAACGATAGCACTTTGGCTTTAATGGCATTTACAAGTGTGCTTATTGTTGCTTGCCCTTGTGCTCTTGCACTTAGTATCCCTTTTACTTATGGCAATATAATGCAGTCTTTTGGAAGACTTGGTTTTTATCTTAAAAAATCCACCGTTGTAGAGCAACTATCTAAAGTGGACACCGTTGTATTTGATAAAACTGGAACCATAACTCATATAGATTCTGAGTCGGTAAAATATTATGGCAGAGAACTTAGCAATGAGGAGTTATCACAAGTAAAAGCACTAACACGACAAAGTCAGCACCCATTAAGTAAATCTATTTTTAATAGTATTACCACAGCAATAGATTTAAGCTTAAGCAACTTTATGGAAATTGCTTCATCAGGCATTAAATGCAGCTTTAATGATACTCATTTAAAAATGGGCTCAAGTTCTTTTGTTAATATTGAAACCAAAAACGAGAGTCAGTTTGCCTCTAATGTACATATTTCAATAAATGATGAAGTAATAGGTTATTATTCAATAGAGAACTCATACCGAGATGGAATAGAAACTCTTGCAGATAAACTTAACAAAAACTATGAAATACATATAATTAGTGGGGATAATGATGCGGAAGCAAAAAGGCTTAAAGATATCTTTGGAGACAATACAAATCTACTTTTCAATCAGAGCCCCATGGATAAGTACAACTACATAAAAAACCTTAAGGATGAAGGTAAATATGTATTGATGGTAGGAGATGGACTTAACGATGCTGGCGCACTTAAGGAAAGTAATATTGGTATAAGCATTGCCGACGATGTATTCAATTTTTCACCCGCTAGCGATGCTATTCTTGAGGCCAAAAACTTCAACCTATTACCAGCGATTTTCGAAAAGTCTAAAAAATCTATTAATATTGTATATGCAAGTTTTGGAATGTCATTTTTATATAATGTTGTAGGATTAAGCTATGCTGTTAGCGGTCAATTGTCACCAATTATTGCTGCTATACTTATGCCACTATCATCAATAAGTGTAGTTGCTTTTGTTACTTTAGGAGCTAGATTTCTAATGAGAAAAATGAAATAGCAACATGTTTTTTTATAAAAATATAGAGAATTGATATAAATATATGACAGTTTTTTTTTAAGCGCCAATTAATAGTGGCACTTATAATAGAATGATATTATGTTTATTATAGAATACTGAAAAAAAATACTCTAGAACATTATCTATTAGCGTATTTAATATATGATTGAAATTAACCAATTTAGTACTAAATACTTTTTTTTAGATTTTGATTATTATGACTTTATATGTTATATTTAAGCAAAACTGAAATCTTTTTTATCATAATTAATCTGTGTAGTCTGCGTCTAAAGGTTAATATTGTCATGAACTGAGATAATTGATATTAATTAATAAAACATTTTTTATACATTTGGAATGTGAAAAAAACAATACTATATTCTTTAATTATTGGTTTAAGCATAGCCCTGTGGTCATGTGGCGGAGCTATGGAATCGCCTGTTGGCAAAACTGTTTTTAGATATAATGAATCGGCAGGAATAAGCTCACTTGACCCCGCATTTGCGCGCGACCAAGCCAATATATGGGCAGATAATCAAATTTTTAATGGCCTAGTACAACTAGACGATAAGCTACATATAAAACCTGCTTTAGCTAAATCATGGGTAATTTCCGACTCTGGCAAAACATACACTTTTAATATTAGGAAAGATGTATTTTTTCATAATAGCGAAGTTTTTCCAGATTCAGTAGGCAGACTAATGATTGCCTCAGACATTACATATAGCCTACAACGTATACTTTCACCAAAGACCTTAAGCCCAGGTGCTGTTTGGCTAAAAAATGTTTTGTCAAAAGACAATAATGGTGCTTACAATATTAATAGCCCAAATGATACTACTGTAATAATAAAGTTGAAAAATGCATTTTCTCCATTTATTGGAAGATTGAGCATGCCTTATTTCTCCGCTGTTGCACATGAGTCTGTAGAATTTTACGGGTCTGATTTTAGCAGACATCCTGTTGGCACAGGCCCTTTTTATCTTAAAGTATGGAAAGAAGGTGTGAAAATCGTTCTCAGAAAAAACGAACGCTATTTTGAGAAGGAAAACGGTCAACAACTCCCCTATATTGATGCTATTGCCATAAGTTTTATTATTGATAAGCAGTCGGTATTTCTAGAATTTATAAAAGGTAATATTGACTTTATTTCTGGCATTGACCCCAGTTATAAAGATGAGCTTTTACTTCCTAATGGGAATTTAAACCCAAAATATAAAGAAAGTGTTAAGCTACTCAGAGCTCCGTATTTGAATACTGAATACCTTGGTTTTCTAATGAAGAATAATAAGGATAGCATACTTATGGATAAGAGAATTCGTAAGGCTATAAATTATAGTTTCGACCGTAAAAAGATGATGCGATACCTACGAAATAATATAGGAGTAGCAGGAAATAACGGCTTTGTTCCTGTGGGAATGCCAGGCTTTGAAAATGGTGAAACTAAAGGGTACTATTTCTCTTCAGACTCTACCCTTTCGCTACTTAAACAAGCTGGGTTTCCAAATGGAGAAGGATTGCCAATAATTACTTTATCTACCACATCGGCATATTTAGATATTTGTAAATACATACAGCAAGAAAGCTCAAAATTGGGAATAAATATGGAAATTGATGTGCACCAACCAGCATCACTACGTCAAATGATAGCAAATGCTCGAATGCCTTTCTTTAGAGGCTCATGGATTGCTGACTACGCTGATCCTGAAAATTATTTGGCATTATTCTATTCTCCAAATCATTGCCCAGCAGGCGCAAACTATACTCATTTTACCGCCACCGAATTCGATAAATTATATGTAAAAGCCCGTAGCGAAACAAATGATAGTATAAGAATACAGTTATACCGTAAGATGGATAAAATGGTAATTGATGATGCTCCAGTAATCATACTTTATTATGATGAAGCATTGCGTTTTACTGCAAAAAATATTCGTGGATTAGGAGTCAACTCTATGAACCTTCTTAGCCTTAAAAGGGTTGTAAAAAACTAATTAATAATAAGATACAGCCATTATGGAACAACGAGATTTTTTAATGAAAGAAATTGAGCAACTATCACAAATACTAGCAAAACTTATTGGCAAAGTTGTAGGTCTGAGTTCTGTAAATTTTGAAGTTGAAATAAAGGAAGTTAATGATGCATTAGTAAGTCAATTCCATTTTGGGCTGGAAAATAATAAGGATATTGATCATTCGAAATTTATTGAAAAGATTAAAAGTGTGGATAAATCAAATATTGAATTATTATTAAAACTTTTATCAGAGATAGTCAATAAAACACTTGAATTAGAAAAGGTCAGCAATTCTAATATTAAAGATTTATGCACAAAAGGAATTCTTATTATTGACCATATTGATACAATAACAAAAACTTTCTCCATAGATAGAATGAAAATGAAAACCCAATTTGAAGAGTTAATTTCTAAATATTAATACTCTGTCGAGATAGATAATAATACCAAATTAAAATCATAACTGACTAAATAAATTACTCTACTTATATATATTCAGTTTCTTTAGTACGTATATTCTTTATTTTACTTGCATTATACCAATTATGATTCA
>JAGLDA010000202.1 GCA_023145955.1 Bacteroidales bacterium | reverse complement strand
AAATATGTTATTTTATAGCCTACAAAATAATAAATCATTCTATTATAAATCATTTGTATTTTTGCACGCAATAAATTCAATATTGAATTTAGTAATAATAGTTTATATGGAAAATATTAAAGATAGTTTTATATTTGGAATACGCCCTATTGAAGAGGCTTTTAACCTTGGTAAAGAGGTAGATAAATTACTTGTTCAGAAAGGCTTATTTAGCGAATCAATAAAAGAGATAATAGCGCAAGCTAAACATCACGATGTATATGTTCAGTTTGTACCAATTGAGAAACTTAACAGAGTTACCAGAAAGAACCACCAGGGGATTATAGCATATATGTCTATGGTTGAATATCAGCCTATTGACAATATACTACCTATGATTTATGATAAAGGGGAGACTCCTTTTATTCTTGTATTGGATCGCATTACAGACATCAGAAATATTGGCGCAATTGCACGTACTGCAGAGTGCACAGGAGTGCATGCCATATTGGTTCCTGCTCAAAACTCAGCTAAAATTAATGCAGAAGCCGTAAAATCATCTGCTGGCGCTATCCTTAGAATTCCTATTGCTCGTAGCTTTAATCTGAAAGAAGATTTGGATTTTTTAAAGCAAAGTGGGCTACAAATTATTGGCGTTAGTGAGAAAACTGATAATGAATATACTAACAATGATTTCACTATTCCTACTGCTATAATTATGGGAGCAGAAGATGATGGTATTTCGCAAGAATATCTAAAACTTTGCGATAAATTCGCTAAAATATCTATGGTGGGAGAAACAGCTTCGTTAAATGTATCTGTGGCTGCAGGTGTGGTTCTTTTTGAAGCATTAAAACAAAAGTTATCAGGTTTATAAGTAATTTATAATACCATGCTTAAGCAATCAACTTTTATTTCGAATAAATTCTTAATTCCGTTAGTATTTATTTTTGCACTAATACTAAGGTTATGGAATATTGAGTATTCTTTTTCAAATGATGAATTGTCAGCTGTAATGCGGGCAAATTATAAAACCATTGCTGAAATAGTTTCTCAGGGTGTTTTAATTGATTTTCATCCTGCGGGAATTCAAGTTTTTATCACATATTGGGTTAGGTTTTTTGGTAATAGTGAATTTGCTGTTCGATTTCCTTTTGCCATTTTTGGTAGTATTGCTAGTGTGTTTGCTTTTATAACTGCTCGCCAAAAACTAGGCCTTACCCCTGCTATTCTTACAGCTATTGGTGTTAGCGTTTTGGAGTTTTCACTTTTACATGGTCAATTAGCAAGGCCATATTCTTCGGGGCTTATGCTTATAATGATTGCATACTGGCTTTGGAATAAAGTTATTTTTGATGCAAATATGAGTAGGCAGAAATTAACGCTTTACTCAATAGCTCTTGCTATTACATTTGCGGCTACGGCTTACAATCACTACTTTAGTGCTCTAAGCTCTGTTATATTAGCTATTTGCGGGCTATTTTTTATTCCTAAAAAAAGACTTGCATACTATTTTGGTATTGGTATTTTCTCCGCAATATTATTTATTCCACATATTAATATTACCCTTTATCATTTGTCTAAAGGTAGCATAGGCTCATGGTTGTCTCCTCCAAAAAGTGATTTTCTGTATACGCATATAGTTCACATTTTTAATGATTCACTTCTGCTATTACTAACTATCTTATTATCAATAGTATTATATAACATATTCTCACAAAGAAATAAAACAACCAATTTATTTAAAACTAGATTTGTTCTTCTTTTTCTATTCCTTATGCCCATTGCTATTGGATATATATATTCCATAAAAATTGGCCCCGTTTTACAGGATCGTATTCTATTATTCAATATGCCCTATTTGCTAATGTTTATATTTTCTTTTGTAGCAGATAATAAAGTGAAAAAACTAGTAATTATACCTAGTATTATAGCTTTACTAATGATATTACATACTATTTTTATAAATAAATACTATAGTACACAGCACTTTATAAATTTTAAGACTATTGCTAAAGAATGCTCTAAAACTAAAATTGATAATATAGATATACTTAGAATCCAGAATAGTAACTCCAAGAATTACCTTCAATACTACTTAAAAGATACTACAATTGAATTCGCTACATATTTGCTAAATTCAGAAGAAAATATTGAAGAATTAAAGATTATTTTGGATACAAGTAATGCTGAATATTGTGAATTTATAAACCTAAGGCCAATAAGTAATCTCTCTAAATTGATGATAAGCTCGTCATTTTGGGAGTTGGAAAAAGATGTTGTAGATATTTGGCAAAATGGGTATAGTTTATATAATAAATCAAATATTTTGCCTTCTATCACTAATTCAAGTAATACTTTAGCTAACATTGACTATTCATCTGACACTCTTACTTTAAAGAATATTGAATATTCTAAGGGTTTAGTGTATATTGCCGACTATGAATACACAATAAGTATAAACATACAGTTTCAATTTATTGATAGTTTAGCTGTAAATAATGCACTATTAGTAATAAGTAGCGAAGGCAATAATATTGAAAAACGTTGGAGTGGATATGCCTTACATTACTTTAAGAAAAACTCTACAAATAACTATCTTAAAGGAAATATTAAATACCAACTTTCAAAAGATGAAAAGGTAAATATATATATCTGGAATCCAGATAAAGAAGAAATTAGACTAGTAAATTATCAAATAGCAATTAATAAATATAATTAGATGAACCTGTTTTTCAGAAAATACGAGGCTAAATGTATAAAAAATGAAGCAAAGGAAACTTTGATAATTCTTCATGGTTTATTCGGCATATCAGATAATTGGGTAGGCTTTGCTAGGCATTTCAGTAAGGATAGAGACATTATTATTCCTGACCTACGAAACCATGGTCAAAGTCCACAAGATGATAGCTTTGAGCTTAACGATTTAGTGGATGATTTACACCTATTGATTAAAAGCAATAACATTATAAGCCCTGTCATTCTTGGACACTCATTAGGAGGACGTATAGCAATGCGTTATGCTCTATTATATAGCCAACATATAAGCAAGCTTATAGTATTAGATATGAGCTTACGATCGGTACGAAAGAAAGCTGAGCATATTGCTATTATAAATCTTATGACACATTTTCCAATTGACAAAATGCATAGTCTCTCTCAAATAAAAGAATATTTATTGAGCAAGGGTATCAATGCACGATTAATGAAAATAATAATTAAAAATATTCGTAAAACAGAATCAGGTTTTGAGTGGAAGGTTTATTTTAAGCCTCTTATTGCCCTATTCGACAAAGAATCAGAGCCTATAGCCACTGAGGACATGATTTACCAAGGGCAATCATTATTTATTAGAGGAAGAAATTCAGATTATGTACTAGATACAGATATCCCTCTTATAAAAAAACACTTTACAGAATCCCGTATTATATCAATTGAAGGAGCAAGCCATTGGGTACATGCCGACAATCCAATTGAGTTTATTAAAACTGTAGATGAATTTATATAATATCTTTATTAGTATAGCATAAGTGAGTATACTGTTTATTGGAATAAAAAATATTTAGTATAACG
>JAGLDA010000201.1 GCA_023145955.1 Bacteroidales bacterium | reverse complement strand
TTTCTCAATACATTGGCAAAACTTTTTACCTCAAGAAATAATTCTTCATAAGTGTATTTCTTTGATGCCTCTCTAGGGTCATTAGGTTCCCAAATAAGAGCTGTCTGCTCACCTCTTTGAAATAAATGACGCTCAAATATATTCTCAGTAATATTTAATTTTCCACCTTTAAACCATTCTATTTTAGGATTATCAAAATCCCAAGACAGTATTTTATCCCATTTTTTGCGCCAAAAGAAAGTTTCAGCAATATTTGCCCAGAATCCTGTTGGATTAGCAATGCTTTTTTGATATTCGTGAAGATATCCACTAAGTGAGGTTATTTTAGCTATCATAATAAATTGCTTATTTATGTTTATTCATATTTACAATCCAAAGTTAAAGAAAAAACAAAACCAAATCACAAGGGATATTTTATAAAAAATACAATATCAAAATGTTTAAAATTGAAATATAGTATATTCCATTATTTATCTATTGCTAAATATTCTTACTTTATATATTTAGAAGTTAAATTCATAAGTTTTTCAATATTATTCCAATTTTTTTGATATTTACCAAATTTTACTTTTTGGTTCTTTTCATTAAAATATTTGCCTGATATATCTTTTACTTCGGCTGAAGTAGAAAGATAATCGTAAGTTTCAGCCATTTTGCTTGGCGACAGAGAAAATCTACTTTTGAATTTATATATACTTTTCAAAAAATCTGGAAGCTTAGGATATTTAGAAACATCAATTCTAACTGCTGGAACTCGTATTGAGTTAGCTGTAATATTAGTATTAATTAATTCTTTTGACAGCCAAAGAGTATACATAATTTGTGCAAGCTTTGATTGATAATATGCCTTCACAACATCAAATCTTTCATTAAGTAGTTCAGGGTCATTAAAATTAATTTTCAAAAAAGGTTTAGCCAATAATCCTTTTGATGAAATGGTTATTATTCTTCCATTGGGGCTTTTTTTAAGCAAATCTATAATTAGCCTATCTAATAAGACAGGGCCAATATGGTTTGTAGCCCAAATTGTTTCAACTCCTTCATTTGAGATAATAGGTTTTTTCTGTGTTATATCAAAAATTGCAGCATTATGAATAATAACATCAATCTTAGAGTATTCTTCATGTAGACTTTTCGATAGTTTTTGTATGGATGACTGAAGAGACATATCTACAATTTTTAGATCTATCGAATCAATGCTGCTGTATTGTGCTATATCCGCTAATGCTTTCCTCCCTTTTTCAGGATTTCTACATGCAATTATTACTTTATAATCTCGCTGAGCAATAAGTATTGCGGCTTCTTTGCCGATACCAGAATTAGCTCCTGTTATTAAACAAACTTTTCTTTCCATATTTCTATTTTATTTAGCTTATTGTTTGGTTAGGTGTGGTATATGGCCAGTAGTGCTTTAGAAAGCAATAAACTTCTTGGTTTTCATTGAGTCAAAACGCTGTGTTTTTTTGTATTTTATTCATTTTTAAAAGCCAAATCAAACGATTTGGCGTTGTTAATTATGCATTTTCAACTTAAAACGGCTCTGCGCATTTTCTATTTTTAGCTGCGGCTGATGGCTGCACATCTTACCTTATAAAAGCTATATAATTTTACAATCTACTTACATTGGAATTACGAATCCATTTTGAGCTTTTAAGTAAAATTAATACAAATCCACATAATATTAATTACTACTTAAGTTTATACTTCTCTATAAGCTCTAGTGTATCCGGATTAAATACTTCAATTTCAATCTCATCACCATTAATATTAAATACCACTAATGCATATTGTGATGAAAATTTTTCCAAATCGCTTGACCAAGGCAATTTTTCTTGAGCATAATATGGTGCTCCTGCTGCCCCGTTTACAATTTGCACGAATTCTCTATCAAATTTAATCCTATCACCTTTCCAATCATCAGGATATATTTTTGAATTATTGTCTATATGCAATCGAGTATAATTATGCTCATCACCTGTAAGCAAAACTCTAAATTTACTACTCCTATTCACAAGTATATCAAGAAACTCATCTCTTTGCTCAATTATTCCTTTTTTGGCAGCCTTACCATTAGCATAAGGTCTTATTTCATTATTACCTCCATACCACATATCATTTTTAGCATGTCCTCCATTTGGAAATACAGGTGTATGAATAGTTACAAACACATGTTTTATATTTTTATCATTTTCATAATCAAGAATTTGCTTGCGCAACCACTCCAATTGATTATCCATAATATAACCATGTGCATTGCCTCCAATATGAGGTATAATACGGTGATTTGGAGTATACCAATAGTTAGAGTTTAAAACTATCATAGCAGTATTTCCGTAGGTATAAGAGTATAAATTCTTATCATAGCTCGGAAAATCTATTTTATCATCATTAGGATCAATACTAGAACCATCTTCGGTAATATTACCATTAGAGGGGTTCTCAAAATAATCAGCAAAAACAGCCTCAGCAGACATGGTTTCAAATGGATAATTATCTACTGCAATATATTTACTTGGCTCACCAAAAAGCTTTAAAAAAGCTTCATGATTTCCCATACCTACATTCATACTCATACTATGCATATAAGGCGACATTGTGCGTAGCCAATTAGTATATTCAAGCCTTATACCTTGATTATCCAATTGATAGCCATCAATCATATCACCTGTAAACTGTAAGAAATCTATATCTTTATATGTAATAAGAGCTGCCATCTTTCGCATTATATATGCATTATGACCTCCCAAATTACTTTCCCCTAATTGTGCACCTCCTCTACTATCACTAGCAAATGCAAAACTGAATTTTGCATCAGCATTATTATTTGGAGCAGTTTTTATTTTAGATTCAAAATACTCATTAGGAAAACCTATTACATACTTATATTCCTTTGCAGCTTTTAGATTATCAATTTTAAAAACATGTTTTTTACTTTTCTTACTTTTAATAATGCTGCTATTTATTGTTAAACTGGCTTCATCAAGCCTATTGGTCCAAAATGTAATAGTGAGTGATGTGGGAGTTAGAGCTGTAATAAATGGGCCTGCAGTAATGCTTGTTTCAATGCTAAACATATTGTCTTTTACACTAAAAGCAACATTTTTATTGGTAATGATATAGTTTTTATCATCCAACACTCTATATCGAATTCTACTTTTACCCTTACTTTCCCAATTTGCCATATCATAAACTCCAGATAAGTTTTTAGCAATATTTATAAATGCTTTTCCATCCTTAATTTCTATATGTCTCTTGAAAAATACAGCATTGGCATATTCCATTGGCTCATCAGGATACAAACCATAAATTACCGTTCCTTTAAAATCATTCTTAAATGATAATAGAATACCTCCTTCTACACCAGATTCAATATCCTCAAAATCAGATAATCGCCATTT
>JAGLDA010000200.1 GCA_023145955.1 Bacteroidales bacterium | reverse complement strand
GTTCTTTGGTCTTCTATAAACTTTGTAAATTGATAGTTATTATTTTTAAACTGCATAAAATTTGCCTGCGACCAACCTGTTTCTCCCGAAATATATTCAAAAGAGCTATTGCGCCAATTAAAATTATGCTCGGCAGTAGAGTCAAGGCTCACTCTCCAAAAATAAACGGTACTATCTACAAGTGTAGTTTGAGGGGTCCACTCTATTACTCCACCAGCACTTGTAATATTGCTAGTAATTTTTGTAGGTGAGTTAAAATAAGCAGACGTATCCATTTCGAAAACATAATCCAAATTTGGACTAAATGGATAGAATGTAGATGCCTTGAGAGTTACTGTAGCATTAGGTACTATTGCAAATTCTGGAGGAAATACAGGGCTTAAATCTGCCGATTTAATATTTAGCTTACTAAATACTGTATTATTGTTTTCGTCAGATTCTTCAACATCACTAAAATCATCAACATTTGCAATAATATTATTATCACCAATTCCATAAGCTCTATTCACTGGCATTCTAACAGTTATTGTATCCACATTTTTAGGTGAAGAAATCTTTAGAGCATACTTATCAGTACTATCACTTAGAGCATAAGAACGACTTATGAACACAATTATACTATCACTTACTGCTCTTCCCTCATTCTTAATAATTAGGTTATAATCAAAACTATCAACAGCAGTGCTAACTATCTCTGGATTATAAAAAACAGAACTTGATTCTACCATAAAATCAGGTTTATCAGCAGTACGAAAACTTACCATTGGGTCACCATGGAGTGTCATTTCTAAACAAACCTCCATAAATCTACCCTCTGGGGTCTGAATCTTAGTTACTACATCCTTTATTATCTCCCCCACAGAAAACCCGTACTGCGAAGAAGAGAAAGCCTTATAAAATTCCCTGGAATAACTATTTAACTGAGGCAAGCGCATGGATGTAACAGAAGCTATATATGCTATCATCCCTTTATCTCTTATCAATACAAACTCTTCGGCCGAATTAACAGAACCTTGAGTATTCTGAAAAATATCGCCAGCAAAACAGCTATTTGCCAGTAGTATTGGATATTTTCCATAATTATCGTATTCAGAAGGATGATCGATACTTATATCAAACCCCACTCCTGCAGCATGTCCAAAGAAAGTCATTAAACTCACACCATTATTCACATGGTATTTTATAAGATCCGATAGATTAATTTGTATAGGATCGGTGGTGGTTTTAGAGAACGTTACCACTTGAGCTCCAAAAAATGTATCCTGAGCAATGTTTTTATAATTATTTAAATAGCCTGCAATAGCAGTTTGTTCGCCAGATGTACTTCCTCCACTAAAATGCAGTATTTTCTTCATCCACATATCGTAAGGATATTGAACTTCATCTTCAGAAAGTTTAATCTTGTCAAGATATAAATCAATATGCTCAAGAGTTTTAGCACTTAAACGACCAATAGGTATTGCAGGGGTATATAAACTATCTACCAAGCCCGAAACCAATAACATATCCGTTGGTGGCTCTCCATAAGTAGGAATTAATGTGCCTGAGAACAAGCTATTGTTTTTTCTATACTGACTAGCTCTATAAGATTTACCAATAATAAATAAGCCTTCAAATTGGCTATAACTATAAGTTCCACCCATTGCAATTACAAAATTTCTAATTGCCAATGGATTTTTACGAATTCCATAAGAAAATTGATGGTATAAATCTTCAATATTTACCACCAATGTATTTTGACCCACTGAATTTCTATAATTAGCATAATCATTAGCTGTAGCCAATGTAGATCCTACGCCCATAAGAGAGGAATGAGATATTATGATATAGTCGGCACTAGGATTTTCTAGAATAATATTTGAAAACTTAGCAGTAGAACTAACAGCTTGCATATTACCAATGCTTTTTATTGCCGATGAATTTGCAATATAACACCTTTTACTAATACCACTATTAGGTATTAATACTTTATAATTGCTATTATCCTTAGTTACTAATATTTTTTTGTCATTATCTAAATCATACATAAAAGCATTAGCTCCACCATTAAAATTAGTAAAACTAAAATATGATTTACTCTGAGCAGAAGCATCGTTTATATCTAAATAAAAATCGGTTTTATTATCTAAATCAGGAGTATGTGCATAAACCATTTTTATATATGGAAAAGCAAAACGATCGGCGCCACTACTAATATCATCAATAGAGCTAAACTTAAAGCTAGTGCTACTAGAACCTAAATCTGAATTAGGAATATTTTGCGACATTACGAGCCTCTTATACCCATAATACAATGTATCTATGGTTGTATTTGCTACTTTAATACGAGTATGATGATTTGGAGCAGTTCCCCCATTTGGCCAAGCAAAATTTGAAGCTCCCATAATTTCATAATAAGCCACTGCAGTAGGCCCTGAAGTATATACATTTTTAGTAGGTACACTTTTAGTTATACTACCTCCCAAGCTAATAGGATATGCATACCAACCTTCGCCATTCATATAATTTGGATCACTTAATAAGGTTGCACTACCTATTGTATATGGAGTTTTTTCTCCTTCAACATATCCTTGAGTATAGAATACTTTTGAGGAATACATAAAATAATCAGAAACAGTATATGAAGAATAATTATTATCGTTTTCTAATTGAAGTCTATTATTTGTAACAGAAGTATTATAAGTAAAGTAATAGAAAGCAGTATCGGTGAACAAACTATAATTAGTATTGGGCTGATCAGAAGGAGTGTCATATAAGCTGGCATCGTACCAACCATCATTTTTTTGAGCATAAAACTCAATATAATCAGTTGATGAAAACACTCCTGTATTTTCATTATGAACATAAATAGCAACTTCTTCGCCCCTACCAAAGATTTGATAATTCTTAGGGCTATTAATTGTACCTAAATTCACTCCTGCACCAACTAAGTCGGAATAAGTAATTCTATAAACACCATCTGCTGCAATGGGAAATTTATAATAGTTCTGTGAATAATTAATCCAATCATTTGAATACTGTGCAAAAGATTGAATTATTATTAATAAAAATACTATTGATGAAAATATTCGTTTTATCATTTATCTTTAATTTTCTTGCTATTAAAACTATACTTAAGAGAAAACACATTGGAATACAGAGCAATGGATTGATTTCCAATATCTGTAAAAGCATAGTCAATACTCAAAACTTTCTTTATTACTACTCCTAATCCTATATTAGGTTGAAATGTATATTCCTTAATATTATCGGGCATAGTTTCTTGCTGCACATTACCAACTCCTGCCCGCAAGAAAATCATTCTTTTATAACCAAACTCTAATCCTAAATGAGGATCAACACTTATTGGATTAGCTTTAATAAGTACATTTCGCTTACCGTCCGTTGTAATATCAAAATTTACTTCGGTCAATAAATCAAAATTATTTCCAAAAGAAAAAGTTCTTCCTATGCCAAGAATTACTTTTGGCAGAGTAATCTCTGTACTATTTTTAGGGATAGTATTTCCAGTTCGCGAGAAGGCCTCTTTCATTTTATCATCAAGATTATAACTCCACGCATTAAAAGTTGTAGTTATATCACGAAGCATTACACCCATCAACCACTTATCCTTAACATACTGTGCCGACAAATCGATTCCAAATCCCCAAGAAGAGCCAAAATCTCCTACAATTCTATGAATAATTTTAGCATTTCCTCCCACCGTTAAACCTTCAATATTAGTAAGCCTAGCGTATGATAGTATTAAAGCATAATCAGCAGCACTAAAAGTACTTACTTTATCATAGTTTATATTCCCTTGTCCATCAATTAGTTCAGAGGTATTAGGGATATCATCAACACCAAACCTTATTAATGAAACTGAAGCAGCACTTTTATCTGAAAGTTTGAACGCAATAGCTCCAAAATCATACTTTGCAATTCCTGCAAAATATTCTGAATGCATTAGCGAAATTTCTCTGTTTGTTTTCAATCCAATCAGTCCTGCAGGGTTCCAATAAGATGAATATACATCATTATTACTTGCAACAACAGAGTTTGACATTGCCAAAGCACGTGCTCCTACTCCTATAGCCAAAAACTCATTACTGTACTTTGGAGCCTGAGCATTAAGCTGATATACTAATAATGTAAAAAAGAAAAGTAAAAGAGAATTTCTCATATCTATTTTTAACAAAATAAAATTATTTTATTACTCTATTCAACTATTTGTGATTAACTAAATGTAAAAATACAATAAATCATTATTGGATATATTAAAACTTTATTTTTTTCTCAATAATAATATTAACA
>JAGLDA010000020.1 GCA_023145955.1 Bacteroidales bacterium | reverse complement strand
TATTTTAGTTTTAGACTTATATTAGTCAACATTATCATGTAGAAATGAATTGCTAGACTTAAGTCCTTCTTCACCATCAAGTGTATAACGACTTATGGGAGAGTTGTTGCTTGATGTGTTTTCTTCTAGTTCAACACCTTTTCTGATATATGCAGGTGTATTTTCTATTTCTGCTAGGTCGTTACTAGTATTAAAACTATTTGTTAAACCTCTTAGCTTTGCAATCCTGTCATTTGCTTTTTGATGAAACTCTTTGTTGATTTCAGGAGTGGATTCTTCCCACTTCTTTTTATCAATTTCATGTTCGTTTCTGCTTAATGTTTTTTCTTTGCCATCAAGAGTAAATATCTTAACATCTTCTGATTTTGTTTCTTCCTTAATATCTATTTCAGGAGAAATGCTATCGGTTGAAGATTTGGCTTGAAATTCATTAGGGCTATCTGTTAACGTAGTTTTTGTGATAAGCACCATTTCTTCTTCAGCAGGCTCCATTTGTTGCTGATTCTTAAGAACAGGCTCTTCGGCATCCGTTAAATCGTGAATAACCTTTTTAGGCTCTCTATTAGCTTCTGTTTTTGCAGATTTCTCTACATCACTATTGCTTTCAAAACCGGTTGCTACCACTGTTACTCGTACAGAGTCTCCAAGTTCTTCTTCGGTACCATTACCCCAAATAATATCAGCATTCATTCCTGCCTCTTCTTGAATATAGTCTGTAATTGTTGTAATTTCATCCATTTCAAATTCACTACTTCCTGAAGCCATAAATAATAATATATTAGATGCACCATCAATATTATTATCATTAAGTAAAGGCGATGCTAATGCATGCTCTACTGCTTTCAATGCTCTATCTTCTCCAGAAGCAACTCCTGTACCCATAATGGCTACGCCAGAATTTCTCATTACAGTTTTTACATCTTCAATATCCACATTCACATAACCCGTAACGGTGATAATCTCCGCAATTCCACGAGCAGCGTCAGTTAATATATCATCAGCTTTGCCAAATGCAGCAGTTAAAGTAAGATTGCCATGCAGCTCACGAAGTTTATCGTTAGAAATTATTAGTAGTGTATCTACATTCTGACGTAATTCCTCAATACCTGCCTCTGCTTGTAATTTTCTCTTTCTTCCTTCAAATTTGAAAGGAATTGTTACAATACCTACAGTTAGAATCCCTAACTCTCGAGCTGCTTTTGCAATAATAGGTGCTGCACCTGTTCCTGTGCCACCTCCCATGCCTGCAGTTATAAATAACATTTCTGTGCTTGATCCTAAGATCTCTTTAAGCTCATCAATGTTTTCTATAGCCGCATTTTTACCAACTTCAGGAATTGCTCCTGCTCCACGACCACCTGTTAAGGTTGCGCCTAGCTGCACTTTATTAGGTATTGGACTGGTATCCAATGATTGTGCATCAGTATTGCAAATAATGAAGTCTACTCCATGTATTCCTTGCTTAAACATGTGATTAACAGCGTTTGAGCCGCCACCACCAACTCCCACAACCTTTATCATGGAAGACATTTCTTTTGGTGCATCAAATTCTATCATAGTATTGTATTTTATTCTTTGTAAATATATAGGTATTCAACTGTTGCACTATTCTTTAGTTAGCCTTTTATTAACGTTGTATTGTTAATTGTTTAACCTAGTAATATTATATTTTACTGGGATAATTGCAGCTTTTTAATCAAATATAATTGAATACCCGTTTATATAAATTAATTATCAATATCTCCTTCAAAAAATTCTTTACCTTTTTTGAAAATACTATCGAAGAAACTTCCTTTATCCTTTTCTGAGCTATCAGCTACTTCTGTTTTGTTATGATTTCCTGATTTGCTGCTTTTAATACCGCTAATTACAAGCCCAATACCGGTTGCGTATTGTGGGCTACTTAGCTCTTCAGGTACATTGTCAGCCAAATGCTCATTAGGATACCCAATGCGAGTGTCCATTCCTGTGAGGAATTCAAAAATTTGTGCAATATGTTTCAATTGAGATCCGCCTCCAGTAAGTACTATTCCACCTATAAGCTTTTTCTCAAATCCTGAATTCTTTATTTCAAAAAATACATGTTCCACAATTTCCTCTATTCGAGCTTGTATAATACTAGCAAGATTTTTTAAAGTAATTTCCTTAGGAGCACGTCCTCTTAAACCAGGTATTGATACTATTTCTTCTTCACGATTCTCGCTAGCTAAAGCTGAACCAAATTTAACTTTTAATGCTTCCGCCTGATTTTTTATAATACTACAGCCTTCTTTTACATCTTCAGTAATTATATTACCTCCCAATGGTATAACTGCTGTATGCCTAATTATTCCGTCTTGAAATATTGCAACATCTGTTGTGCCGCCTCCGATATCAACCAAGGCTATTCCTGCTTCCTTCTCTTCTTCTGATAATACAGCTTCAGCAGATGCTAATGGTTCCAATATAAGGTCCTCTACATTCATTCCTGACTTTACTATGCATTTATTGATGTTTTTTGCAGCAGTAATTTGTCCAGTAATAATATGAAAATTTGCCTCTAAACTAATTCCAGACATTCCAATAGGATCCTTTATACCTTGCTCTTTATCAACAATGTATTCTTGTGGAATTACATGAATGATTTCTTCTCCAGGCTGCATAACAAGTTTATGCATATCGTTTATTAGAGTGTCAATATCGTTTTGATCTACTTCATCATCTAAAGTATTTCTTACCAAATTGCCTCTGTGCTGATGGCTCTTTATATGCTGCCCTGCAATGCCCACAAATACATGGTCAATATTTACAGTGCTCTTTAATGATGCCTCATCAACGGCTCTTTTTATGCTTTGTACGGTCTTTTCAATATTGGCAACAACACCTCGACTAACACCTATTGATGGTGATTTGCCAAAGCCCAATATCTCAAGCTTGCCATACTCGTTCTGACGGCCCACTATGCAGGCAATCTTTGTCGTTCCTATGTCCAGACCAACAATTATTTCTGACGTTTTCATGATTATTTAATATTTAGTGCAAACTATTTGATTCTTATATTTTAAACTAATTTTCTTGTATTTGTCCCACTTATGATGTCCCAAACCCTTTTTATAAAATATCTTAAGCTTTCGAAATTTTCTTTCTATATCTTCAGCTTTTCCAAATTCTATTAAATGATGGCTTACCAGTGGTACCAATGTATATTCTCCATTAATATCGATATTTATTTGTGCTATTTGCATATTCATTAATGTATCGTTATCAATGTACTTTGCAATTGCAAAAATATCCTTTAAAATTGTATTATCAACAATACTATCAAGTTGTTTATTACTATAGTTATGTGTATAAAATCCAATATTTGGAATCGTACCATTACAAACGGGAACTCTTGCAGGATATTTTGTTTTTATAGGAATAATACGCCCTACATCGTCTAAATAATAGTTGTTATTCTCATTATCGATAACCCTTATAATTGCTCTTCGTTGTAAAATTTGCAATTTTAGTTCACCTTGCATGGTAGTATATGCATTAGCATCTTTTATATATGGTAGCTCAATAAGGTCATTTTGCAAAATCTCTAAATCTATATTTTTTATGGTATTTCCTCTTAAACTATCATAATGTGTAGTGATAAAGTTATTTATATCCTCATAAGTAAGAAAACGATTTAAATCTCCTTTAACTTTATAATCAATATCTATATCAACATCAGAAATTTGCGTATTAAAGTATTTTTGTTGCGTAATAATTCCTGACACTATAATAGTTATAGGGATTATTATCCAAAATAATATTTTAACAATCTTGCGTACTAATTGCATAGTGTTTCTGATATCTTGGTTACTAATTTATTAATATCACCAGCACCCATTATAAGAGTTATCTCTGATGAGTTTTGCGAAATATACTTACTTAAATCTTCTTTTCTTACTATTTGTTTATCTTTAAGTTTTACTTTATCTAATAACATTTGCGAGTTAATTCCTTCAATAGGTTTTTCGCGAGCAGGATAAATATCTAGTAAAACCAATTTATCTAATTTTGATAATTCTTTGGCAAAATCATCAGCAAAATCTCTTGTTCTAGTATATAAATGTGGTTGAAAAATTCCCATTATCTCTTTGCCAGCATACATTTCTCTAGTTGCGGATATTGCAGCTCTAATTTCTGTAGGATGATGAGCATAGTCATCAATAAGAATATGATCTTTGCAGTTAGCAATTAACTCAAATCTACGTTTTACTCCTGCATAGCTAGCTATGGCTTTTTTCAACTTTGTGCTGTCTATTTGTAATATTTTGGCCACCGATATTGCTGCTGATGCATTTAATAAATTATGGCGTCCAGGCATTGAAATCTCAAATTCATTATCATAGAAAGAGGTAGAAAATATTTGTTTACCATTGCTTATTCCTTTAGGAATTAATTGGTACATATTAGTTTCTTCTTCTCCGTAATAATCAGTCTTTATATTAAAATTATGAGGTTTCTCAAGCCCTTCATTTAATAGTAAAGTTCCTCCAGATTTTATATTATTGGCAAATTCAAAAAATGATTCTTTTAATGAATTCTTATTTTTATAGATATCTAAATGGTCGGCATCCATTGATGAAATTATTGCTATATCGGGACTAATATGTAAAAAAGATCTATCAAATTCATCGGCTTCAACTACCATTATTTTAGCCTCTTTATTAAGAATAAGGTTAGAATTGTAATTGCTGGCAATGCCTCCAATAAATGCATTTACTGCCACTCCCGAGTCATTTAGAAAATGGGCAACCATGCTTGTTATTGTTGTTTTGCCATGAGTGCCTGCTATAGCTATGGTAAAGTAATCTTTGGTAATTTCTCCAAGTATCTCAGCACGTTTTGCCATTCTTATACCAGAGTTTTTGAATGCAATGTATTCCTGCAAATTGCTAGGAATTGCTGGAGTATATACTACAAGATCTATATCCATAATTGCCTCTGACCCTCGGTCTGAATAATGAATGGATATTCCTTCATTTTCCAACGCAGTAGTAAGAGTGGTATTAGTTTTATCGTAGCCCAATACATTATGCCCTAACATATTGAAATAGCGTGCTAAAGCGCTCATTCCAATGCCGCCAATGCCCAAAAAGTAGATATTTTTATAATTCTCTAACATCATCTATTTAAGTAATGAATTTGCTACACTAATTATTGATCCTGTGGCATCTTTTATTCCCAATGCCGCTATATTATGAATAAGTTTTTCTTGAGATTCTTTATTATTTACCAAATTTAATATTTCTGGCATTAATTTCTCTTTTTGTTCGCTATCTTTTACCAATATTGCAGCATTATATGTTACCAATGCATTAGCATTCTTGGTTTGGTGATCTTCTGCCACAAATGGTGAAGGAACAAGAATTATTGGTTTCTTTACCACACATAATTCTGAAATTGCAATTGCCCCTGCTCTTGATACTACAATATCTGCTGCGGCATAAGCCAAATCCATTTTAGTGATAAAACGTGTTGCTTTTATGCCTTCTTTCCCAATATTAAGCACAGCTTTGTCGGCCTGGTGAAAATAGTTTTTGCCAGTTTGCCAAATTAACTGAATATTATTATTGCTAAATTCTTTTAAATTGGCTTCAATAGCCTCATTAATAGTACGAGCTCCTAAGCTTCCTCCCACAACTAATACTACTGGTTTGTTATCTTTTAATCCAAAAAACTCTAACGCTTTAGGTCTTTTGTTTTCAATATCCACCACCTCCTTACGAATTGGGTTGCCAGAGAAATAAATTTTTTCTTTTGGAAAATATTTGTCCAAATTATCATAAGCAACGCATATTTTATCTACCTTTTTGGATAGAATAATATTTGTAATACCAGGATATGAATTTTGCTCCTGAATTAAAGTAGGGATGCCTAATTTTGCTGCTTGATGTAGGGTAGGGCCACTGGCAAATCCTCCAACACCAATTACTAAATCAGGCTTAAATTTTTTAATTATTTGCTTAGCCTTTCTTAAACTAGAAATTAGTTTTACGGGAAAGCTCAGATTCTTTATGGATAAACTTCTTTGAAATCCACTAATCCATAAACCTTCAATGGGAAATCCTGCTGCAGGTACTTTTTCCATTTCCATCTTATCCTTTGCGCCAATAAATAATATCTTACAGCCCGGATGTGCTTCTTTTAAAGCATTAGCTATTGCTATTGCTGGAAATATATGGCCACCACTGCCTCCGCCACTAATTATAAACTTTCGCTTTTTATTCATGATTATCCTCCTCTGCTGTTTCTAGTTTATTAACTTCTTTGCTTACACTCAATACTATCCCAATTGCAAAACTTGTAAACCATAAGGATGTACCTCCCATTGATAGCATTGGTAATGGCTGCCCTGTTACAGGTAGAAGATTTACTGTTACTCCCATGTTTATAAATGCTTGAAATACAAGACTAAACATTAGCCCTATTGCGAGAAACCCTCCAAAACTTCCGGGACTTCGTACAGCAATTTGTATTGCCCTAAATAGCAATGTTAAATATGCGATGATTACTGCAAATCCCCCCATAAGGCCATATTCTTCTATAATAATTGCATAAATAAAATCTGAATATGGATGTGGTAAGAAATTTCGTTGAACACTATTACCAGGTAATTTGCCAAAAATTCCTCCTGTTGATATTGCTATTTTTGATTGGTCGGCTTGAAAATTTCCCTCAGATTCTTTATCTGAAAAGTTCTCTAATCTTGATTTCCATGTTTCTACTCTTGGCAGAAAATTTGGATACGAATTTGAAATTAGTAATGCCAAACCTGCAATTGCTATGCCCAACAATGCTAGCCCCATTATGTATTTCATATTTATTCTACCTATAAATAAGAGTATAATACTTGTAGCAAATAAAATTGTTGCTGTAGAAAAGTTTGCAGGAAATATTAGACCTACAGTAAGTAAAATTGGTATTATTAATGGTATAAATCCACCTTTAAAATCTTTTATGCTCTGCTCTTTCTTGCTGAGCATTCTTGCAAGGAACATTATTAAGGCTAATTTTGCCAAATCGGAGGTTTGGAAACTTAAATTTATTACAGGAATAGTAAGCCAACGACTTGCTTGATTTAAATTTGTGCCAAATAATAATGTGAAAATTAATAGAGGTATAGAAATGTATATCATTAATTGTGATATACGCGAATAGTATTTATATGGTATGGTATGCGCTCCATACATTATTATTAAACCAAAGAGCATTAAGCCACCATGTTTTATAAAATAGAAGGTAGTATTTCCCCCTTGCATTCTGTATGCAAGCGATCCCGTGGAACTCCAAACTGTTAATAAAGATAGTATGGATAGAGCAAATACTACAATCCATATAACTTTATCGCCATATTCGTTATTATTGAATTTTGTCCTTATGTTACTGAAATCTAACATCTTGATTTTCTAATAATTTTTGTTTATTTACTATAAATCTTGTACTGCACGAATAAACTTTTCTCCTCTTTCTTGATAATCCTCAAACAAATCGAAACTTGGGCATGCTGGCGATAGTAATACTGCATCGTCAATTTCGGCAAGATAAAATGCACTTAGAACAGCATCGTTCATTGTTTGAGTTTCAAAAATTTCAGGAACTACTCCCGTGAAATTATCAATTATGTTCTGATTATCTAAACCAATACATACAATTGCTTTCACCTTTTCTTGAGCTAGTGGAATAAGGTCAGAATAATCATTGTTATTATCCTGTCCGCCCATTATCCATATTGTAGGTCGATTCATTGTTTCCAATGCATACCAAGCAGCATTTACTTTAGTAGCCTTACTGTCGTTAATAAATTTCACCCCTCTTACGGTTGTTACTTTCTCTAAACGATGAGAGTGACCTTCGTTATTACAAAAGCATTCTTTTATACTTTCATTTCTTATCCCTTGAAGTTTGGCTGCTATTCCACCAGCCATTGTTCCATAAGTTGTATAACGTCCTTGTTGTGCTAATTTTTCTATATTCATAATATTCCTGTAAATATTGTTTGTTATTATCTTAGTTTTAAAGTTGCAATTGTTAGTACTGCAAGCATAATTCCCACTATATAAAAGCGTTGAACTATCTTTGCTTCATGGTATCCTTTTTTCTGAAAATGATGATGCAATGGAGCCATTAAGAAAACCCTCTTGCCTTCTCCTGTTCTCTTTTTGGTGTATTTGAAATATGTTACCTGTATTATTACCGATAGGTTTTCCACAAGAAAAACTCCACATAAAAGTGGTATAAGTAACTCTTTGCGGATAATGATAGCAAAAACAGCTATTATTCCTCCTAAGGCAAGACTCCCGGTGTCTCCCATAAACACTTGTGCTGGATATGAGTTATACCACAGGAATCCAATTGATGCTCCAATAAATGCACTCATAAATATTGCCAGCTCTCCAGTATGTGGGATGTACATTATATCTAGGTAATCGGCAAAAATGAAGTTACCAGATATCCATGCGAGTATTCCTAATGTTGCTGCTATTACGGCCGAGGTGCTCGTTGCTAGTCCATCTAACCCATCAGTTAGATTTGCACCGTTTGATACGGCTGCTATTATTATTATTACTAGAGGTATAAATATTATCCATGTGTATTTCTGATAACCATCGCCCATCCATGATAATAACCACGAGTAATCAAATTGATTATTTTTGATAAATGGAATTGTAGTTTTAAGACTTTTTTCCTCAGGCTTAAATATGTCATTAGAACCAGTTTCGCTTTGAGCATTTACTTTGTTTTCTATTATGGTTTGGTTGTCAAATTTTTCTCGGATTACAATATCACTATGCAAGTACATAGTTAAGCCAACGATAAGACCAAGGCCTACTTGGCCTAATATTTTGAATTTTCCTGCAAGGCCATCTTTATTCTTTTTAAATACTTTAATATAATCATCGGTAAAGCCTATAGCTCCTAACCATAAGGTAGATACAAGCATAAGGATAATATATATATTATCAAGCTTTGCAAATAGCAATGTTGGTATTACTATTGCAGCAAGAATAATTAGTCCTCCCATGGTTGGAGTTCCCTGTTTTTCTATCTGACCTTGTAATCCTAAATCTCTAACGGTTTCTCCAATTTGTTGTTTTTGGAGTAGCCTAATTATGCTTTTGCCAAAAATTAACGAGATAAGTAGTGAGGTGAAAACCGCCATTGCTGCCCTGAAAGAAATATACTCAAATACTCCTGCTCCAGGTACTCCTAGGTCTTTTAGATATTCAAATAAATAGTATAGCATATTATTTGGTTTTAATTATTTCGTTAATAATTTCTTTGTCATCAAAATGGTGCTTTACACCATTAATTTCCTGATATTTTTCATGGCCTTTGCCTGCAACGAGTACTATATCGCCAGTATTTGCTAATGCAAAAGCCGTACGAATTGCCTCTTTTCTGTTGCTTATTCGTAGTGTTATTCGTTTTCTATCAATACTAATTCCTTCTTCCATATCATTAAGGATATCTTCAGGATTTTCAGTTCTAGGATTGTCTGATGTTAGAATTACTTGATCTGAATTTTGAGTAGCAATCTGAGCCATAATTGGTCGTTTGCTTTTATCTCTATCTCCTCCAGCTCCAACTACAGTTATAAGTTTGCCGTGGTTGCCTCTAATATCGTTAATGGTATTTAGTACGTTTTTAAGAGCGTCTGGAGTATGAGCATAATCCACAATGGCATTTATATCGTTATTCCCTTTCACAAATTCAAAGCGTCCTTCAGCAGTTTCAATATTACTTAATTCTTGCAATACCTCCATCTCGTCTGCTCCTAACTCCATAGCAGTACCATATACACTCATAATATTATATGCATTGAATTCTCCCACCAGTGGAATCCATATTTCTTTATGGTTGATTTCTAAATGTAAACCACTGATAGTATTTTCTATGATTTTGGCTTTATAATCGGCCATCGATTTTATTGCATAGCTACGTTTTGATGCTTTTGTATTTTGAAGCATGATAGCGCCATTTTTATCATCAATATTTACCATTGTAAATGCCTCAGAGCTTAAATCATCGAAGAATTTTTTCTTTGCTTTTATATATTCCTTAAATGTTTTGTGAAAATCTAAATGATCGTGGGTAATATTAGAAAAAATTGCTCCAGTGAAATTTAATCCAGCAATTCTTTCTTGAACAATAGCATGTGAGCTTACTTCCATAAAGCAATATTCGCAGCCTTCTTCTACCATTTGGTTTAATAGGTAATTAAGCTGAATAGCATCAGGAGTAGTATGTGTTGCTTTTATCTCTGTATTATTTATTCTATTGCTTACAGTGGATAATAGTCCTACATGGTAGCCCAAATTCTTAAATAAATTGAAAAGTATAGTTACTGTAGATGTTTTTCCATTTGTACCAGTAATGCCTATAAGTTTTAATTTTGATGAAGGATTATCATAAAAATTTGAAGATAATTGACCTAATACTTTTGCAGAATTATGAACCCTAATATAATTTACATCTATGTTTATTGTCTGTGGTAATTCTTCGCATACAATTGTACTTGCTCCATTATCTATACAGCTATCAATGTATTTATGACCGTCAACCTGTGTGCCGTTTACGGCAACAAAAATATCGCCAATTGACACTTTTCTTGAATCAAATTGTATTGTATTAAAGGCTTCAGATTTCCCTTTTAGAAATTCTAATACTTCAATATTATTTAATATGTCATTAATGCTATTCATATTTTAATTTGTCATTTTTATTGTAACTATTTGACCAACTTTTACGGAGTTATTTTTTGGAATTGATTGGCTCGCAACCTTGCCAAAACCTATTATTTTGGCGGTTAACCCGAGTTCTTCAACTAAGAAAATTGCATCTTGTGCCGTCATATTTTTTAAGTTGGGCATTCTGTTATGCATTAGTTTTCTTTTATATAGTTTAATGCTGTCATTTTTTGAATAGCCTGCGATAAAGCTATTTTGAATTTCAGGATTCTTTATTTCATAATCCAAATAATTATATATGCCTACAATATCTTTATTTGTTCCCACCTTAGAATTTGGAGCGATAAATACAGTGTCTTTCTCTGCATGAACCTGAATACTTAAGTCGCTAGCATATATTTTGTCAGCGATATCCTTAAAAACAGGAACTACTACGGTGCTTGCATAATACTGTCCTGTACTAGGATTATTTACAACTACTATGCACGAGTATTTAGGGTTATCAGCAGGAAAATATCCAACAAATGAAGCTTGGTAGTTTATTTTATTATATCCCGATTTATTAGAAATTTGCGCTGTGCCTGTCTTCCCAGCAATTGGGTATGGTGAATTACTTAGTGCTTTTGCAGTTCCATTTTCCACAACTCCTTCAAGCATTTTTTGCACTTTCTTTATAGTTTCAATACTGCTAATTTGCTCGTTAATCACTTTAGGATCAAATGTCTCCTGATATTCGCCAGTTTTGGAAATTGCTTTTACAAAACTTGGCTTTAGCATAGTTCCATTATTAGCTACGGCATTATAAAAGTTTAGAGTTTGTAATGGTGTTAGTTTTAGCTCATATCCTATCGACATCCATGGAAGTGATAGTTTAGACCATGTTTTATCTTTTGTGGTTTTTATATATGGAAGTGCTTCGCCTTTTATTTGTAGCCCCAATGGGTTGTTTAAATTCATGCTATAAATACCATCAATAAAAGTCTGAGGGTTATTCTCAAAACCTTTAAGAGCAATTTTAAAAATTCCTACATTAGAACTCTTCTCTAAAACTTCGCTTACAGTAATATCTCCATATCCATGAGAATCGTGTATTGTGCTTCCATAGTAAGTGTATGATCCATTGCCTGTTTTTATTATCTCCTTAGGAGTTACAATATTGTTTTCAAGGCTTATCATCATTGTTGCTAGCTTGAAAGTAGAGCCTGGTTCCATGGCTGTTCCTATAGCATAATTAAAACCTTCGTAATATGTGTTTCTTGCAGTATCGTGTTTGAGATTAGCTATAGCTTTTATATGGCCAGTTTTTACTTCCATAAGTATTGCGCAGCCCCAGTCAGCTTTATGTTTTACCAATTCCCTATAAAGTGAAGTTTCAGCAACATCCTGTAAGTTTACATCAATAGTTGTAACTATATCCACACCGTCAATTGGTTTTCGCAAGGTGTCGGTAAAGAGTCCTTCAACAGGAGCATTCTTATCATCATTATATTCATAGTTTCGTTGCCATTCTCCTGATGATCGTTGTTTTAGGAGTAAGCCATCAACGCCTTTAAGCTTTTCGTCAAAAGCCCCTTCTAGACCAACCACATAAGCATTTTTATAGGTGCTGTAATTTCCAATTGTGCGTTTAGCAAGCATGCCATAAGGTCGTTTCCTGCGCTCTTTCTTATCGATTATCAGACCTCCTTTGTATTTCCCTAATCTAAATATTGGAAGGTTCTTAATTTGCTTTAATTCTGCATAGCTAACACTCCTGCGAATACGTACGTATCTTTTTCTTTGGTTAAAAGAACTTATTAATCTTTGCTCGAATTTGCTCTTGCTAACATCGCTGTAAATTGCAGCAAAACCTATGGATAAAGAGTCTATATATTCTTCAAATACCTTGTCTGTTACTACCTTCGAATCCCAATAAAGATTATATACAGGTACCGAAGTTGCCAGTAGGCTATAGTCATCAGAATATATATTCCCTCTTATGGCTTTTACATCTACAGTTTTGTAACTCTGTTTATTAGAAACGTCTTGCCATTTGGCATTTTCTACAAACTGAAGCTGTATTATCCTAGCTAGAATTACGAAGGCAGCCAAAACCATTAATGCATAAAGCACATATATTCTTACTACGCTAGACTTTTGTAATGCTCTTGCCATTATTTTATGTCCTCCTTTTTTATGAATATTTTATAAGGAGGCTTTGTAGCTTCTTTTATTCCTCTGCCTTTTAATTGATTTGCAACTTCTGATTTCTTAGTGCGAAACATTAAATCTGATTTTATACTTATATGCTCGTCACGTAAGTCTTTTAGCTCTTTTTTTATGGTTTCTATCTTATGTGCTTTCGATTGTGCATTATAATTATTGGCAACGTATAAAAAAGCCAATGCAATTAGGAAAAGTATATATGGCAAGTTGCGGCTAATAGTTTTAGAGGTCAAAAAACTACCATCAATGATAGATACAATACCCCTTAAGAAACCAATTTTTACAGCAGGAACTTTTATTTTCAAGGACTTTTTGGGCGCTTTTGTGCCTTCTTCAGTCTCTAGTCTAGGACTGTTTTTTGTGCTTTTCCCTTCTTTGTCTTTCTTTCCCCACATACGGCTAAAGTTTTTCGGCAATTCTTAGTTTTGCACTTCTTGAACGAGAGTTTTCTTCCAGCTCTTGCTCGCTTGCTGTAATTGGTTTTCTGCTAATTTGCTTAAATGGGACTATAGGTTTTCCAAAAAAATCTTTTTCTATTTTACCCTGAAAATTACCCGATTTTATAAAGTTTTTTACTAACCTATCCTCCAATGAATGGTACGACATTACAACTAGCCTTCCCCCTGGACGTAGAGCGTCTAAAGCTTGTATAAGCATGCTCTTAAGTGCTTCTAACTCTTGGTTTAATTCAATTCTTATTGCTTGAAAAACTTGAGCGTAATACCTGTTCTCTTTGCCCCTAGGAGCACATGATTCTAGTGCTGTTTTTAGGTCGGTAGTAGTCTGTAATGGCTGCTTTTCTCTGAAACTAATAATTGCATTTGCTGATTTAAATGCATTGCGCAATTCGCCATAGTTTCTAAAAATATCAATCAAATCTTGCAACTCAATATTATTTAGTAATTCAGCGGCTGTCTGACCTTTGCTCTTATCCATGCGCATGTCAAGCGGACCATCAAAACGAGTGGAAAAGCCACGCTCCCCCTTGTCAAATTGATGAGATGAAACTCCTAAGTCAGCAAGAATGCTATCTACAGGTACTGCTTTATATAAATTAAGATAGTTTTTCAGGTATTTAAAATTCTGACCGATAAGAGTCAACCTTTTGTCGTCAAGTTTGTTGTCGTGAGCTTCCTTGTCTTGGTCAAAAGCGTAGAGCTTACTACTAACAGAAATGTTATCTAGAATAGCAGCAGAGTGTCCTCCGCCGCCATAAGTGACATCAACAAAAATCTCCCCTTGGGAAAGATTCATGGCTTCGATACATTGGCCCAGCATTACTGGAGTGTGATATTGTGACATATCTTTTTATTGTAAATTAGCTACCTATCTCTTCAAGATTGATGCTTCCCATCACTTCCTCGGCCAATTGAGCAAAATTTACATCAGGGTTATTTACCGTATTTTCATAGGCTTGTTTTTCCCAAATTTCAATTCTGTTTACCGAAGATGACAGTACTACCTCTTTCTTGATACCTGAAAAATTAATCAGGTCCTTTGAAATTTGTAGGCGACCAGAGGCGTCCATTTCGAGCATTTTTACGCCCGCCATGAACATTCTGATGAAATCGTTGTTCTTTTTAACGAATCTGTTTAGCTTATTTACCCCCGAAATCTCGTGATTCCACTCACTCATTGGGTATAATTCTAAACACTTATGGAAAACAGATCTTTTCAATACAAATCCCTCACCTACAATAGATTGTAGCTGCTTTTTTAGCCCTGAAGGTAGTGTTAATCTACCCTTAGAGTCTAATTTGCATTCGTATGAACCGATAATATTTACCATTTACCTTAATTTCAAAGTGCTAATTTACTGCAAATTTTCCCACTAAATCCCACTTTATCCCACATTGTTGAAAACTTGTATACTATTGTTAATAGAAAAGGTTACGTTTATTTTTAAGTATATGATTATTAGTGAAATATAAAAATAGAGCAAAAGTGGGTCGATATGGAGTGTGATTAATTAGATTTGGTAATTTTTTAAGGCTAATTTCAAATAAGTATGTTTGAGCTGAGAAATAATTATTCTACAAAAGATTATCTCATTTTTTGTGTTTTTATACATTAATTAGATTACTTTTATCACTTATTCTTTTTAGGTTTACTGTTATTTTACATAGCATATAGTTGCCATAGAAGTTAGAGAAGTTAAATGATTAATATGCATAGCTTGTTTTATAGAATTGCCATTGTATTATATATCTTGTTATATATTAGTACTTATAGCTTTAGTCAAGGAACTAATGTTGCCAAATTAGGTCTTGACAATCGTTTATATAACGGAAGATATTATACGTATTTTGTTTCAAAAGATATAAAGGGAAATCAATTTCTTAAGTCTAAAAATTACAGCAATGGTAAGGTTTGGAAAAACGATGCTGAGTTTAAAAATATATTTCTAAACTTTGATGTGTATAATCAGGATTTAGTATTAAAATTTGACACAAGAGAGGGTGCTACAAAACTGATTATTGTATCAAAAACCTACCTCGATTCCTTTTATTTGGATAATAGAATGTTTGTAATTGATAAAACTATCGATAATGAATTCTCTATTTTTCAAAAAGTAGAGCATAATGGCATAAAATTTTTAATGCATAAATATAAGGAGTTAGTACTTATAAGTAAATTGAATGAAATTCAACATCAATTTACTAAGGTGAAATCATTAATGTATTTTGTAGACGAAAATAAATCTTATGCTGTTACTAGAAATAAGCATTTATTAAATATTGTGGATAAAAAAAATGAGAAAGGGATTAAAGAGTTCCTAAAATCTCATAAATATCGAATTCAAAATATGTCCGATGATCAATTATTGGAATTATTAGTATTTATTAAGGAAGCTGATAATGAAAATTAAGATAATCATATTAGTATTAATTTTTTCAAGCAACTGGCTTAGTGCACAAAATACTTATGTTAATATCAACTGTACAAATACTAAGTTTCAAGATTTTTGTGAAGATATTACCGCGCAGAGCAATGTGAATATTTATTATAGCGATATAGAGCTTAATAAATTATCGGTAAATCTTATCCTAAAACAGTCTACACCACTAAATGCTGTAAAACATGCTGTAGATACCCTTATGTATCAGGTTGTTTTGTGGAATAATGATATTGTTATAACTAAGGATTATATTATTCCTACTAGTGTTGTGCAATATACATACGAACAAAAGGTGACTAATAAAGATGAGATTGATATTATAGTGCCTCAAGAGTCTCAGTATTACGAAACAGCTAAAGCTGGTGTTTTACAAAAAATAATAATAGGTAATGTTGCAAGTTTTAAAGCAAATACCAAAGTGCAAATTGAAGGAAAAATATTACATTCTGAAACAGGATTAGTTATTCCTGGGGCTACAATCTTTTTTAAAATAATAGGGAAAGGTGCTGTTGCCGATAAGGAAGGAATAGCCCGATTAGTTTTAGCGACGGGTAAATATAATATGGTGGTTAAGTCTGTGGGAATGAAAGAACAAGAGTATCGCTTAGTTGTTTATGATAGTGGTAGTTTTGAGGTGATTTTGCAGACTAAAAGTGTAGAACTATCAAGTATAAATATTTATGGTGATAGGCAAATGAGCCTTATGAAGAGAGACCCTGGTATAGAAAAAGTATCAGGAAAAACCCTTAAGAAACTACCTGTGATGGTTGGGGAGCCAGATGTAGTAAAGGCATCTACCATGTTGCCAGGAATTGTAAGTGTGGGCGAGGGAACATCAGGAATAAATGTTAGGGGAGGTGGCTCCGATCAGAATGCGTTTTACATAAATAAAATTCCAGTATTTAATACCTCGCATATGTTAGGTTTCTTCCCTGCTTTTAATGCTGATTTAATTCGCGATTTTACTATTTATAAGGGATATATACCTCCTGAGTTTGGAGGTAAGCTATCATCAGTTTTTGATATAGAAACCCGTAAGGGAAACAGGAAAAATTTTAGTTTGCATGGAGGGCTTAGTCCCATGGCGGCTAATTTAGTTACATCTATTCCTATTATTAAAGATACCCTTTCAGTGCTATTAAGTGGGCGAAAATCATATTCAAACTGGATATTGAAAAAAGTAGAGGATCGTGATATTAATAGAAGCGAAGTTGATTTTTCAGATTTCTCTTTAGGAATATACTACGACTTGCCCAAAACCCAGGTGTCATTATTTGGTTATCGTAGTTACGATCGCTTTGCTTTTTCCGATTTGAATGAGTATCAGTATTCTACCAACGGCGTATCATTACAAGTTGCTCAATCGTATGGTAAAAAATTACGTGCAAATTATTCATTAGTTGGTTCTTTATATGAATTTGGCACCAGGGATAAGATTGAGCCTTCGCGTTCGTATTCTCATGAATATAGTATTATGCAGAATGAACTAAAAGCCGATTTTACCTATACTTTTAATATTCATCATAGAGTAAAATTTGGTTTAAACTCCGTTTATTATGGCCTTGATAGAGGTGAAGTTCTTCCGTTATATAAGTCTAAAATGACTGCTGTGGATATGGGTGCTGAAAAGGGTATTGAAAACTCTATTTATATTACAGATATATGGAATCCTTTCGAATGGTTAGAGTTAAATGGTGGTTTTAGATATACATTGTATAATGCATTGGGGCCAAAAAATATATACACTTATAATGATGGTAACCTTATTGACGAGTATTCCATCTCCGATACTTTAGTATATGGTAAGAACGAAATCATATCTACAAATCATTTTCCTGAATTTAGGTTTGCCGCAAATATTATCGCTAGCAAAAAATCAAATGTAAAAGTATCATTTACGCAAATGCATCAAAGCTTATTTATGCTTAATCCAATAGCTACCGTAGCGCCAAGTAGTCAATGGAAACTTGCTGATTATCACCTAAAGCCATCTACTAGTAATCAATATTCGTTAGGCTATTTTAGAGATATTACAAGGTTTGGCGTAGAAGCTTCTGCCGAGGTTTATTATAAGCATACTAAAGATTTTACAGAATTTAGAGATGGCGCCAATTTTTTAGGAAATGAAAAAGTAGAGCTTAGTACTTTGCAAGGAGATCAAAAGTCCTACGGATTTGAGTTTATGTTGCGTCGTCGTGGCGAATATCGCTTTACTGGTTGGTTTGCATATACATTTTCTCGTTCCATAGTGGAGGTAAAAGGGGATGACTATTGGCAAAATATTAATAATGGAAATCCATACCCTTCATCTTACGATATTCCTCATTCGGTAAATCTATTTCTTAATATTAAGCTTAGTAAAAGAGTGAATTTTTCTACTACTATTAATTACCAAACTGGTAGGCCAATAACATTCCCAATATCCATTTACTATATTAATAATGTAACCTATGTAGATTATTCAGATAGAAATGCTTATCGTATTCCGTATTATTTTAGAATGGATGCTTCGCTTACAGTTGAAGGGAGTCTTAAAAGAGATAAGTTTGTTCATAGCTCTTTTGTATTTAGCATATATAACCTTACAGGGCGCGACAACCCTTATTCGGTATATTTTACAGCACAATCTAATGGCGTTAAAGCTCATCAGTATTCCGTAATTGCTATTCCAGTTATTACAGCTACTTGGGTTTTTAAGCTTGGTAATTTTGATGCTAATTAATATTTTTAATTATGATGAAAAAGGATATTATTTATAGAAATAAATTTAGAGCACTACTATTTATTAGTCTTGCAATCTTATCTTTTTCGTGCGTGAAAGAGATAGCTCCAGATATTGAAATTTATGATACTGATAAGTATGTTGTTTCGGGAATACTTACCGATATTGTAGGAGATCAA
>JAGLDA010000002.1 GCA_023145955.1 Bacteroidales bacterium | reverse complement strand
ATGATGGTAGGTAGAAATACCGATCCCAAAGAAACGGCATTTACGGTATCAATTGATTTGCTTGGCAATGGAGTTACTACAGGTATTTCTGCTGGCGATAGAGCCAAAACTCTAATTGCAATGGCAGATGATAAAAGTAAAGCAGAGCAGTTTAGCCGTCCTGGCCATATTTTTCCTTTATTGGCAAAAAATAATGGTGTAATTCGTAGAGCTGGTCATACCGAAGCCGCTATCGATTTTGCCCGCTTGGCAGGAAAAAGTCCAGCAGGCGTTATTTGCGAAATTATGAACGAAGATGGTTCTATGGCACGCCTGCCTGAGCTTTTTGATATTGCAGATAAATTTAAACTAAAATTGGTTTCAATAAAAGATTTGATTGCATATCGTATAAAAAACGAAACTACAATTTCTAAAGAAGAGGTTGTAACTATGCCTACTGAATATGGTGATTTTATGCTTCATGCTTATAAGCAGTTATCAGACAATAAGCCTCAGTTGGCATTGGTAAAAGGCGAATGGGAAAATGATGAAGAAATAATAGTAAGAGTTCACTCTAGCTGTGTTACTGGTGATATTTTTGGAAGTTGCAAATGCGATTGTGGTGCTCAACTTCACGAATCAATGCGTATGATTGAAAAAGAAGGCAAAGGAATTGTGCTTTATATGAATCAAGAGGGTAGAGGCATAGGTTTGCTAAATAAACTTAAGGCTTATCACCTACAAGAGCAAGGAGTTGACACTGTTGATGCTAATCTACAACTTGGCTTTAAAGACGATGAAAGAGATTATGGTGTTGGAGCGCAAATACTTAGAGATCTTAATGCTACAAAAATACGCTTGCTCACTAATAATCATACTAAGAAAGTTGGCTTAAGCTCTTATGGTATAGAGATAGTGGAGGTTATGCCATTAATTATACCTCCTAGTAAGCATAATATCGTTTATATGAAAACTAAACAAGCTCGCATGGGGCATGATTTGCATCTTGCTGATTAAATTAATTAGGAATGGAAAATTAAGAATGTAGAATTTATGATTAACTAATTCTTCATTCCTAATTCTTCATTCCTATACCGATGGCTATCAGGACCTAATTCTTAATTTATTCCTAACTCCCAATTTCTATATTCATTAGGCCAAAAAGGTCGTTCTTGTTTCTTTAACCATTCTCCAAGTAGATTTCTGAAATCTTGTTGTGTGCAATATACTTTGCGTGCTTTCAATTCTTCTTTATTTAGACCAACACCAATAAGTAAATGTCCTCCACCTCCATTTGCTCGGTACGAATTTAGTACTACGCTATATGTTCTATTTAGATCAAAATTAGGTGTTATTATTTGTATTCTATTTCCTTTTTCAGATATTACATTTACCAAATACTTAAAATTTAAAGAGTCAGAGCTTGCTCCTGAATCGAAATTATAGTAAGGATTTTTTAGTGAATACCCAGAATTTGCAGATTTGATATTATCGCCATATAGCAAGTAATTTCCATCTTTATTCTGTTTATTATCAAACCATAAATCGATTGAATAATCTAGGTATTGTTTAATTTCTTTTCCACTAAGCTTAATAACACATAAGTAGTTTTCGTATCGATATAAATTAAATAAATCAGCTCTTGTAAATTTACCTTCAGTAAGTTCTGCAGTGATAGAAAATGGCGCTGCGAACGAAATATCTGCTCCTGATAATTCAAGTTGTGCTTGATGGATTAAATTGATAAATGGCGCTGGTGATAAAAGTGAATTTTTGGCAAATATTGTATCTTTTAATGAAGTAATCTCTTCCTCTGTATAGGATTTAGAATTGTTTATCCATTCTGAAAAATGGCTTAAAAATTCTGTATTTGGAGCTATATTCTCCATAGAAACAATATGAGAATTAAATTCTTTTTTATATGACTTATTTTTACTATCCCAATGAAGATTTATATCCAATTGTGCAACATTGTGGGCATGCGCTCCTGCATTTAAAACCTGAACCTTCTGTCCAGCTTTATTTATAACGCTAAATGTTTGCTTATGATGATCATGACCTGTGAATATAGCATCAAAACCAATTACCTGCCGAGCGACTAATACACTAGCGTTTTCGTTGAAAGCGCTCACTGTATCTGAACCGCCATATGTAGCATCATTACCTGCATGAAATAGCCCAATAATTAAATCAGGATTCTCTGCTTTTTTAATAGCTGCTACCCATTTTTGTGCGCTAATTATCATATCTTCAAAATACATTCCTGTCCATAAATGTTCAGGTAGCCATTTGGGAATTGATGGAGTTATTAATCCCAAAACAGCGATTTTTATTCCTTGCTTCTCTATTATTGTATATGGCTTAAAATAAGGTGTATTTGTATTGCTATCAATGGCATTTGCTGCTAGTAATGGGAAGTTTAATTCTGAATTATATTTATCATAAACATCATGACCAGCTTCAATATCATGATTGCCGACTGATGCAGCATCGTAATTCATATAATTCATAATTTTACTCAAAGAATGAATCGTAGACTTGCTTATATAATTGGCATAATATACATCGGGTGTGCCTTGCAAAATATCACCATTATCCAATAATACTATATTGTTACTATAATTCATTAAACTATCGACATAAGAATATACTGAAGCGAGACTTCCTTTACGTTGCTTGTTTCGTACATAATCAAAAGGGAAAAAACTACCATGTACATCTGTGGTTTCTATGATGGAAATAGAAATGTCCTCTTTGTTTAAATTGTTATTATAACAAGATGATAATGAGGCTAGTATTAAGAGTAATAAGTAGGTTAATTTTGACATATACATATATAATAAATTTTTACTAAGATAGTCTTTTAAATTTTGTGGTATAAAAAAAAGCCAGATATTAATAATAAATATCTGGCTTTTTGCTTTATGTTGAGTGGTTTATTTCCCTCCACCACATTTAGCAGTTTCTACAGTTTTACCTTCACCACATTTGCTTTCAGCTTTTTCAGTAGTTTCTCCATGAGCATTATTCATAAATGCTTCCATCTCTTCTTTTGTGATTTTGCTATCACCATTGCTATCTAATTTAGCGAACATAGATGAGTGACCTGCAACAAATTCTTCTTTTGATAGTAAATCATTACCGTCAGTATTAAATTTGTCAAACATTTTGCAACCTTCTTTAGTAAGGCTACCGTCACCATCAGTATCTTTTTCAGCAAATTCAACAGCACCGTGAACTTCAAACTCCTCTTTAGAAATAAAGCCATCATTATCTGTATCCACAGTAGCAAAATGATCTACTTTTTCCTCAGTTGCTTCAGTACCACCGCACTTGCCTTCTCCACATTTACCTTCACCACATTTGCTTTCATTTTTCTCAGTAGCTCCTTCATCAACAACAATATCTTTTTTAACTTCTGATGTTTCGCTCATGCATGAAGTTGTGCCAAATGACAATAATGCTACTACAGCAAAAAGGCTTAATAAATTTGTAATTTTTTTAATTTTCATAATACTAGTTTTTGTTTTCTATTTGTTTTTATGGATAAATTCTATTGCTCAAAAGTATGCATTATACTCTATCGAATAAACTGATAATAAGCATGTTTGAAGTATTTTTTTTATATTTACTTAAATACTCAATACTTACATCATTACAAATTTGTTTGTTGGCATAATATAACTAAGGCATATTACCTATATTTGCATTAATAATGATGGATAAAAGTTCGAATTTAGTAAACAATAGTAATATATCAGAAAATAGTTCTGAGGCTATTGATATGGCTTTAAATATCATTCAAAAAAATGATTCTTTAATAAAGCTTAGCCGAAAGATAGAATTGTTTAGAGCAAATCCTAAATTTGAAGTTTGCTATAAAGAGCTATTTGAACTTCATAATATGATTAGAGAAACATTGCAGCTTGATAAGGACAGAGATACTTTTCAGCTATATGTACAGGAGAATAATGAGCTTTTTTATTCTTCTCTAAAAGAAAAATACCCAAAATTATCGGCCAAAGAAATTCGCTTATGTAGTTTGATAAGGCTAGACCTTTCCTCAAAAGAGATTTCATCAATACTTAACATCTCAAGTAAAAGTGTTGAAATGAACCGCTACCGACTTCGAAAAAAAATGCAACTTAGTAGTAGAGCTAACCTTAGTGAGTTTATTAGAGAAATATAATAAATAACCCCATAATAATTGTAGTGTTATTGTAGAGGTCTAAATGATTTTTCATGTACTTTTTTTAATGACTTTTGCTATTACAAAATTAATTAGGAAATTATTATTATAAATTAAACTATAAATTATGAGAAAAATTACTATTCTATTATTATTTGTGGCATTGTCAATGAGTATTTTTGCTCAACATGATACGTCGTATGTAACTACTAATCAGTACGGAGTTGTGGTTGAGCGTCACCCATTGAATCCTGAAGACCGTGAAGGTATATTAACTTTTGAAAGTGATGATCATAATTATAAACTATGGTTAGATAACCGTGTATATGTTGATGGAGCTTACTTTTTCGATAAAGATACTTATAACCCAATTGGTAATGGAGTAACTATTCGTCGTGCACGCTTTGCAATAAAAGCTATACTACATGAGAACTGGTATGGAGAGATTGATTTAGATTTTGCTGGATCGGCAATTGAGATGAAAGATATGATTATTGGATATCGTTTTACTGAGAAAAAAGGATGGAAGAAAAATTTGAGTTTCCGTGTTGGAAACTTTAAGGAATCGTTCTCTATGGAATCGGTAACGACTTCTCGTTATGTATCTTTTATTGAGCGTTCATTAGCAAATAAATTTGCTCCTTCGCGTCATATTGGTATTCAAGCTCGTAAATATGATAAGTATTGGTTGATCTATAGTGGAATTCATTTTGCTGATTTGGGTGATGCCGAAGAAGTAACTTTTTCTAAAGATCATAATAAGGATATGGGAATGGACGAAGGTTATAGCTGGACTACACGTGCAGTATTGCGTTTACCAATGGAATCTAAAGAGATGATTCTTCATGTTGGAGGTTCATATTCATACCGTACACCAAAAACATCTTGGGAGAGCCCAACTTCATTTCGTCATAGTACTCGCACAATATCAAATATTAATCGTAAAAAATACCTAGATACTGATGATATCTTTAATGTAGAAACTCGTTCGCTAATGGGTTTTGAATTGGTAGGAGCTTGGAAAAACTTTATGTTCCAATCAGAGTATATGACATCTAGTTTATCAGGTACCGATTTGAATGGTGTAAAAGGAATTACTGCTACTACTGCCGAAGGAACTTATGCACAAGTAGGTTGGTTGATTTTTGGTGGTCGTTACCAATATAATTCTAGTGAAGGAGAATTTACAAGAGTTAAGAGAGGCCGTGATTGGGGTGATATTGAATTAGCACTACGTTATGATTATCTTAACCTTAATGATTTTGATGCCAAAATATATGGTGGTGGAGCTAATGCTTATACTGCAGGTGTTAATTACCACATAAATTCTAACGTAAAAATGATGCTAAACTATACTTATGCTGACCATGATAGATATGCAAATGGTAAGGATAAGCTATATATTGGCAATGATGTAAATGGAGATCCTACAAAAGACTGGTCTAAAGTTGATGCAACTCAAGGGACACCTGGTGAGCAGTTTGGATTTATTCAATTGAGAATTGAAGTCGATTTCTAGGGAATTTGATATTTCTTTAAGATTTTATATAATTTAATACAGTAATATTTTAACAATTTAAACATTAATAATTTAAACAAACAAAACAATGAAAAAAATCAAGTATTTTTTAGGAAGTTTAGCAGTAATTGCTATGATGGCAACGGTTTCATGTAACAAAGATGAAGAGCCAGCACCTACAGATCCAAGTAAATCTTATGATGCTGTTGTAACTACTGATTTAACTTTTAGTGATGGACCTGTATCTAAAATCACTTTCCCATCTAATCCAACACCTTCTGCTGAAGATATCGTTATAGTATATAGTGATGCAGTAGATGGTGCAATTACAGAGGCAAGAGTATATTTTGATGTAAGAGAAACAGCTGAATATGTTAAAGGTAACAAAGTAAAAGGTGAAGATGATGCTTCATTTACTCAATCAGGAGTTACTGTTGATCTTAAAGATATTAATGCTGAAGATAAAGATGGAAATGTAACAGGTAATACAAGTGATGAAGGAACGAAAGTTACTTTCTATGTTCGTATTTCTACTGCTGATAATGAGTGGTATTATGGAAGTACTGATAGTGTATATGTTGATACTACACCTGGTGGTGGTACTTCAGATGGTTCTGATGATTTTAAAGATGATTCAGCTCTATGGTCTGATTTAACAGTTCAAACTGCTAAGTAATAATTTTTAAAGAATAAAGCAAGTTATGCTTGCTTTATTCTTTCTTTTAATAGTTATTTTTTTTCAGAATATTTTCCTAAAGCTACTACAAACTATTTGTGAGTTGCAAAGAGAATATGTGTCTTAAAATGCTAGTATATATATACTTTGTATTTAAAGTGTATACATGCTTTACCAATATTATATATAGCATCAATGAAACTTCAAATTATTATTATTTTCATTTCTTTACTTGCTTTTAGTTCTTGTAATAAGGACGAGGCTATCCCCAGTGATCCAGGAAAGGATGCTAATAAAATATATAATATTGAATTAATAGATTCTAAGCTATTGGATATTGCAGAGCCTTCAGGTTTATCATGGGCATTAAATCAAACTGATTTTATTATTGTTGATGACCGTACTAATAAAGCCTTTGTTGTTGATAAAGAAGGTAATAAAATATCTGAATTTCCCTACTCTGGTGATGATACTGAAGGTGTTACCATAAATAGAGATAGTAATGAGATTTGGATAGCAGAAGAAGCTGAGTCTGAATTGATAAGGCTTAATGTGAATGGGGTAAAACAAGAGTCGTATAAGATAGATATTAGTAGAGGCTCTGATAAAAAGGGGTTGGAGGGACTTACTTACGACTTTAGTAATAAGATTTTCTATATTCTGAATGAAGGAGAGCCAGGGTTGCTTATAAAATGGAAAATAGATAGTGGGATTATTAGTGAAAAACAATTAGATTTTGCTCAAGATTATTCGGGAATATTTTTCGATAATGCTGACCAGAGTTTATGGATTGTTAGCGACCAATCAAAAAAGCTATTCTTTTGTGATAAAGATGCTAAAGTGAAACAAAGTTTTGATTTAGATTATAAGAAAGCCGAAGGTGTTGTAGTAGATATTGCCCACCAAAGAGTATATATTATTAGTGACTATGAACATAAATTATACATTTATAAAATTACAAAATTATGACACACAGAACGCCACGATACGAATTCAGAATGTTTGGAGTTAATTGTATAGATGTATTTATAGATTCATTAAAGAGCAAAGCAACTGCTGGAAAAATTAGAGAGATATCCGAGATATACCTAATGACTTCAGGGAATTCTGATAATAATATAAAAATTAGAAATAAATTGCTTGATATTAAAACTTTAGTTCAATTAGAAAATGGACTAGAGCAGTGGAATCCGAAAGAAGTTGGAACATTTCCTCTTTCTAATGATAAAATTAGAAATGATATTTTCCCTGCTTTAGGAGTTGAACCTCCAGTTCTGGATAGAGAAGTTTATACCCTTAAACAATTTATGCAAGAACTAATATTGGAAGATCCTGATATTATTGTTGCTTTAACGGAAAAAGAACGTCATGCATTTGATTTTGAGAATTGTATTTGTGAGTATGCAGATGTTAAAATAAATGGCTCTTTTCAGCGAACTCTAGCAATAGAATCTGAGAATCCTGAATTGGTATATGAGGCTATGAAAAGCCTAAATATTGATGGTAAGATTGAGAATGTGAATTACCCTAAAGCTTTGAAAAGAGTGCTGGGATTAGATATAGATTACGATATTAATAAATTTTTTTAGAAAAAATAATTATGGCAAAAGAAGAATTAAAAATAGGTGAAATTTCGAAACCAAGATTTGAGTTTCGTACATTTGGACAAGATTTTGATGCAGCATCATACCTAATGAGCCGCTTATCAGTTCCTGTACCAAGTAAGGTTTGGGAGCGCGAATCAGATGAGATATATATTGTTTCAAAAACAAATGATATCAATAATACTAAAATTCGTGATGGTAAGATGGATATCAAAACATTTGTGCAAACAGTAGATGGTTTAGAGCAGTGGAATCCACTTATGAAAGGTGAATTCCCTATAAGTGCTGAGGTGTTGAAAAATGAAGTTTATACTGCTTTTAAAGTAGATGCTCCAGTTTTTGATAAAGATACATATACTATGGAAGAATTCCTTGAAATGGTAGATGCTCACGCTGATTTACAAGCTGTACGTGTTCATAAAGAACGTTATGGTTATATGGTAAATAACACTATTTGTGAGGTTGCTGATGTGCTTATTAATGGTGCTCATATTGTTAGTGTTAATTCTGAATCTACAGAGGTTGAAGACATAAAGAAAACTATGGTAGACCTTGGTGTTGAGAATGATGAAAATATTAATTACTTACAAGCAATTAAGCGTATTATTGGTTGGTCAAAAAAAACATTGGCTAATTAATAATTAAATATTGACAGCCTTTCAGTCTATTATATATCATTTCGATAGACTGATTGGTTGTAATTATTGCATAGTAAAGAATTATGAATGCAAATATTTGTATGTAAAATTACAATATTTGAAATAGGATAAATATAGCTGGGTGAACTAATACAGTTAAACAAAAAAAACAATAATAATGGCACAAGAAATAGAAAGAAAATTTTTGGTAAAAGGTGATTTTAAATCATCAGTAGTAAAAGAAACACGAATTACTCAAGGATATTTATCAAGTGTACCTGAGCGCACTGTTCGAGCAAGAGTGAAAGGCGATAAAGGGTTCCTTACAATTAAAGGAATAGGTAATGAAAGTGGAGCCAGCCGTTTTGAGTGGGAAACAGAAGTTTCCATAGAGGATGCTAATAATCTTTTGGCATTATGTGAGCCAGGTGTTATTGATAAAACTCGTTTTATTGTTCCTGAGGCTAGTGGGCTGATGTTTGAAGTTGATGAATTCTATGGTGATAATGAAGGCCTTACTGTTGCCGAAATTGAATTGCCAACTGAGGAAACACCATTTACTAAGCCAGAGTGGCTAGGTGAAGAAGTAACAGGAGATGTTAAGTATTTTAACTCTATGTTGATGAAGACTCCATTTAAAAATTGGTAAGAACTATATATTATTATTAAAAGTAATATTGAAGAACTAAATAAAGTAAACAAAGAATATGATAGAAAAAGAGTCAAACTTTGATGTTTTGGATATGAAGCAGTATCGAATGGAGAAGCTTCCTACTAGGGAAAAATCTAAAGTCGAGAAGTTTCTTGTTGTTATAGGTGCGCCTTTGGCTTTAATTGTATTTATCTATATTCAGTTTATTGGTGATTTCAGTTTTTTGAATAATATTAATATCGATGAGTTATCAGCATCGGGGAGGGCGGCATTTGATAAGGTAGGTTCTGCTAAATTTACCGCAATGAATATTAGTATGCTTGCTGTATTTGCAGGAGCAATTATTCTTTGGATGACTGAGGCAATCCCCAATTACCTAACTTCACTAATACTTATTATTTCGCTTGTGTTAACGGGTGTTTTGACTGAGGAAGTGGCTTATGCTCAGCTTGGTCATAAAGTAATGTGGCTAAATATTATGTCATTTATTTTGGCAAGTATGCTTGTGGCTACAGGAGTGGCCAAGAGGTTTGCACTATGGTTTATTGTGAAGTTTGGAAAAAACTCTACTACTATATTTATAAGTTTTATTGCCATAAACATTGTGTTATCGGCTTTTATTTCAGCAACCACAGCTAAAGCAGCAATTCTACTTCCTATTTTTATGGTAGTATCAGCTGTATATGGTGCTACAGGAGGAAAAAATAAGAATAATTTTGGTAGAAGTTTAGTTATACAAAATCTGCTTAATATTAATATGGGAGCAGGAATGTTTGTTACCGGCTCTGGTGCAAATCTTATTGCTGCTGCATTAATTGGAGGAGCAATTGGAAGTGAGATATATTTCTCCGATTGGATGGTAGCAGCTTTTCCAGTGCAGTTGGGAATTATGTTTATAGGCCTTTTTCTAGCTAATAAAGTATTTTTTCCAATAAAAAAAGAAGATAGACTTCCACAAATTCCTGGAGGAATGGATAGGCTTAAAGACGAGCTTAAAACAATGGGAAAAATTAGTATTGGCGAAATAAAAGCAATATTAATATTTGGTAGTATTCTAGCACTTTGGACTACTGACCGTATGCATGGCATAAGTCCAACAGCTGTTGCATTTATTGGTGGAATTATAGCATTGCTTCCTAAAATTGGAATTATAAAATGGAATGATGTTGATATCCCTTGGCACCTTCTTATATTCTCCGCAGGAGCTTATACGCTAGGTGCTGGTTTTAAAGCAACAGACCTGCCTGCTATAAGTGTCAATAATGCTTTTGATGCCATGGGATTAGGTGATGGAACTCCATTTTGGGTTCTTTATGTTTTGCTTACTGGAGGAATGCTTTTAAGTGCACTTGTTTTTCAGTCTAAAACCATGAGAACGCTTATATTTGTTCCTATAGCAATTGGTGTGGCACAAAAATTTGGGTTCTCAATAATATCTCTTGCTTTACCTGTAGCTTTTCTTATAGAGCATGTATATGTGCTTCCTTTTAATAGTAAACCCGCTGCTCTACTATACGTTACAGATCATTATTCTATGACCGATGCTTTTAAATTTGGAATTGCAATGATGGCTGTGGCTTGGGCTATTAGTATCTTCCTAGCAATGACTTATTATAGATGGTTGGGAATTACTCCTGATGGGCTAGGGCTTGGTTTTTGGGGCTAGGTGATATTTAGGGATTAGTCATACTGATTAATTTTCTTAGAGTAACTTATAAAGAAGTTATTGAAGCCAAAGCTTAAAATTAAATCAAAAAAAATGTATTAACATCTCAATAATTTAGCAATATATTTCATGATTAAGGAAAGTGTAAAGAAGTATGGAGATTACTCTTTGGAGATAAAGTTCAAGTTTAGACCTGAACCAAATACTCGCTTTCAAAAATTCAGAAAATATAAAGTTGATACCTATTTCTTTCTCCCTAGAGAGATGGGCGTTAATGTAAAAAATTATACCAAAAAGGACTTTTATAGAGAAATAAATTCATATATAAAAATTGATCCTATCAATATTCCATTTGATGAACTAGTGAATGAGGATGATGAGTTAAGTCGTAATTTGGTAAGTGCTTTCGTAAATCTTATTGCTGAGGATGAGGAATCTGTAGATGTTATGGAAACCTTAATGAAAGTTTATCTTAATGTTTATAAGAAATCGCTAAAACGTGAGATTAAAAGTATCTCTAAGGCTGGAGATTTTGACGAAAAAACAAGGTTAACAGAACGTCTTTTGAAAAATATTAAGCTGGAAGCCTTATTCTTTAGATCACTGAGTGCTCACATAAAAAAAACAAGTGATAGTAAAGTTGAATATATCTATAATACAGGCAATGAGTATTTTAGTACGGTGTATATAAAATATTTATATATACTCTTTCAGTATTTTGGCAAAAAAAATCAGGAGAGCTTATTGATTAAAAAACATATTACAGAAAATATAGATGAGGAGCATAGGTATAGAAATATAAATAGTTTTCCAATTATAATCAAAAAGAATTTTAATAAAAATAATGAGAAGATACTTTATCGCTGGAGTGTAATATACAGTTATATCAATAATAAATTGATAATAGCTACTCGTTTTGATAAAGAGAATAAATGGCTGATTCAGTTTTATTATAGTCTTGCTGCTGGTATTGCTATGATTTTTGCAACAGGTATTGCGTTCTACTATAATAGTGTTTATGGTAATTTTACTGCTAAATTCTTTATAGTGCTTGTTATTAGCTATATGTTTAAGGATAGAATAAAGGACTGGATAAAGGACTTAATAAATTTTTTCCTCAAGAAAGAAACTTACGATCATACTATAAATATATTTAATGAGAAAGATCAAAAAATTGGTCTAATATCTCAAGGGTTTAGCTTTATTCCTACTAGTCATCTGCCTAAGGATGTTTTGCTTAACCGACAAACAAATATTGAGAATGAAATTCAAGATGTTTCTTTAGAGAAAATTATGCATTATAAGAGCAAAGCTAAAATTAATGCATCTATGCTTTTCAAAATGTTTAAAAATATCAATATTCGTGGAGTTAATGATATCACTTACTTTAATACGTCTCCATTATTAATGCGTATGGAAAAGCCTGATACTGAGGTGGTATTTCTGAATAGTGATAATGAGATTGAAAGCTTTAAATCAGAAAAAGTTTATCATATTAATATGATTCTTAAATATGAATATTTAGGTAAAGTTATGCATAGCAAATATAGGATTGTGCTAAATAGAAACGGAATAAAGAAAGTTGAGAAAGTGCAGCTATTGGATTCTGATAGCCCTGCAGCTCCCCAAGATTCTTAATTTTATATTTTACTTAGATAGCTTGCGTAGTATTCCTTCTACACTAATTCTGCCACCACCGTATATAGTGATTGTAAATAGCATAATTAAATAATACAAAGGGATTTCATAACCATTATTTCCTGCCTCAAAACCATTTGCTCCATGTACTGTAAATATAGCCACCAACATAATTACCATTAACGGAATTGAAATAAGACGCGCTGCAAAGCCAAAAAGAAGAAGTATTGCTCCTGCAACTTCTGTTGTTGCTGCGGCATAAGCATTTAATAGTGGTAGTGGATAATCCATACTCTCAAACCAACTTGCTATAGAATCAATATCTTTCCATTTCATCATGCCTGGCTTCCAAAAACCATAAGCAAGGATTATACGCATTGCCAATAGTGGGAAGTCTTTTAGTATGCTTAATTTCTCGGAAACTATATCGCATACACCTATCATTTTACATTTCATAGTCGTTTATTTATTACTTATTTTATAAAAAATGGAGAGCCCTTATCGATACTCAATAAAGAATCTCTCCACCGCCATTGATTGACAATTATCTATTTCCCGCCACATTTGCCTGCACCACATTTGCTCTCTTTGGCGCTCTTAGTTTCTTCTTTAGTAGTTGATTTTTTTGTCTCCTTAGATTTTTCAGACTTTTTCTCTTTCTTGCTTTTTTTAGCTTTTGGTTTACTTTCTGTGCTTTTACCTTCACCACATTTTCCTTCGCCACATTTGCTCTCTGTGTAAAAATTGTCACTAATATCTGCAAAAGCTATTATATTAGCCTCGTCACCTATCTGCGAAATAGTTGTTTTTGAACTATTATTTGATAATTGTGAGTAACTTAATGTTAGGATTCCTGAAATAGCTATTATTGCTAATAACAATACTGTTTTTGTAATTCTTTTCATAATACTTATATTTTCTAGGTTTATATTGCAAGACCACATTCGCAATCTTGTTGATTTGGAATGATAGTCGTATAGGATTGCAAAACCTTACAAAATATTTGGATATTTTTTATGAAGTTATTTTTGTTGGGAGGTAATATATTGATAATCTACTTACTATCTATTATATCAGAAAGGTTATTTTTTTGCTCTTCGGATAGTTTATGAATAGGATTATTAGATTTTAGATTGGAGAAATCTTTAATTTGAGCACTTATTTCTTTAGATTGCTCATCAAAACGTCGGCAGAATTTACAGCTAGCAAGATGCATCTGTAACCTCAATCCATCAAGAATAGTAAGTTTAGTATGCTCGCGCTTAGTTATAAGCAAGGTTGCAGTATCACAACTAAACATCATTCCATTTTTTAGCTTTTTAATTATGTTGTTGTCATTATTCATTTATCCAATTTTTTTCTATGCATTCTCTTAATTGTAATTTTGCTCTATGCAATATTACCCATATATTAGACGATGTGCAGCCTAAGTCCTTACATACTTTATCAGTTTCTATATCTTCCATCACTTTAAGGATAAAAACTGATTTATGTTTTTCTGGCAATAGCGATAAACACATTTCCAGAATTGCCTGAAATTCACTTTGCCGAAGATATTCATCTGTATGACTTCCCCAACTTGATGGTGCTTGATTTTTATTCCAATGTCCTTCAAAAAAACCATCTTTATTAAATGGGTTATTAAAATTGGACTCTGATATTTCGTTTTTTGTGGAGCTTTTTCTGTAATAGTCAATAATCTTCCTTTTAAGAATGGAAAATAACCATGTTTTTTCACTACTGTCTCCCCTAAAATTATCCTTGGTTTTTAGTGCAGAAACAAATGTGTCTTGAAGTAAATCTTCTGCTAATACTGACGATGATAAGCGAGAGTATGCATAGTTATATAACATATCTCCATAATTGGAAATCCATAGATTAGGATTTATTAATTGCTTATTGCTTGTCATTGAGCTCTATAATTTTTGCTTTGTTTCTATTTCCAAAGGTAGTAAATATTACAGAATAACGCATATTATTATTTATTACCTTTGATAAATGAATAAAATAAAACGCAGTAGCTTTATCAAAACTATGTTTGCAGGTGCTGTAGCATTACACTTGCCATTTATTTATTCATGTAATACTAATGATATTGATGGTGTTACAATTATTATTAATAAGGATAAGTACTTTATTAATATTATTGATTTGAAATTAATATTTGATGTTTTATTGCCCCAAAGTGCGATTGCTCCAAGTGCTAATTCATTGAAGGCTGATATATATATGTTTTGGCTATTGGCTGACGATAGGGTGGATTTAACTAGAAGGAAAACTCTAGCTAGCTCTATAAATAGGATAAATGTATTTTCTAAAGAGAAATTTAATTCAAATATACAGCAGTTATCAAATATAGAATTAGAGGAAGTAGTGCAAATGGTTTCTATTACATCTTGGGGCGAAACTGATTTATCGTTATTAATGACAGTTTGCTTTGAGGCAATGTTTGCAAATCCTGTTTATAATAGCAATACCGATTATAAAGGTTGGCAGTGGCTTGAGTATAATGGAGGGATTCCTTATCCAAATAAATTGAATAAATACCCAGAGATATTACAAATAAACCACTTGAAATAAATGCTGCTATGAGTAATACGAAAAAGACAATATGCGTTATTGGAAGTGGTGCTGGTGCTGGGCCTATAATTTACGAACTGTCTAAAGCTGGTCATAAAGTTATAGTTTTAGAGAAAGGTGCTTGGCTTAAAACTGAGGATTATTCTAAAGATGAAATAGCTTTAACTAGGCGAGATGTTATTACTCCATTGCTGGATGATGAACCATATATTATTGAGCATCAGAAAATAAATGGAGAATGGAAAGGTCGCTCGAATGCCAATGGTGGGCAGAATTTCTGGAATGGAAGCGCCGTTGGTGGCTCATCTAATTTTATGAGTGGATATTTTCATCGAATGAAACCCCAAGACTTTAAATTATTGACTACCTACGGAAGTATTGAAGGGTCGAATGTGGAAGATTGGCCAATATCTTATAGCGATTTGGAGCCTTATTACGAAAAGGTAGAACGCGAAATTGGAGTTTCGGGCAAGGTGGTAAAACATAAATATTTGGAGCCTCGTTCCACAAAAGATTTTCCCTATAAACCTCTTCGTGAGAATTATGTTTCTTCATTGCTTGATGAGGCCGCTAATAAAATTGGCGTAGAAATAATTCCTAATCCAAGAGCTATTCTTAGCACCTCAAAAGAAGAAAGAGGCGCTTGCTACCTCTCGAATTTTTGTGGTAGCTATGCTTGTAGCTCCGATGCTAAAGGTAGCTCTAGGGCTGCGCTTATCAATCCTGCTTTAGAAACAGGTAATTGTACGATTATACCTAAAGCAAAGGTTTTTCATTTAGAAACTAATGGCAATAATAAAATAATAAAGGCTCATTATCATAGCAACGAAGGAGATAAATATATAGAAGCAGATATATTTGTGGTAGCAGCTCAGGCAATAGAAACTTCTCGCCTTCTGTTGCTGAGTAAGAATAAAGAATTCCCTAATGGGCTGGCAAATAATAATGGTCAGGTGGGAAAGAACATTATTTTCTCAGCAGGAGGAGTAGGAGGAGGGATAATCGATTTTGACGATTATTCAGCCAAAGATGCACTATTGCTAAATGAGCCAGGAAGCTTTGTAAATAGAACTATACATGAATTTTACGAAGTAAATAAAAATGCTGATATTGTAAAAGGTGGAATTGTAGATTTTCTTTTTGAGCATGCAAATCCAATAGGAAAGGCAATTCGCAATAAATGGAATTCGGATGGTAGTCTACTTTATGGAGAGCAGTTTCAAGAAAAACTAAAAAAATACTTTACCAAACAAAGGAAAATAAAGTTCGAAATATTTATAGACTGGCAACCCAATGATGATTGCTTTATTACTCTTGATGCACAGCAAACTGATAGGTGGGGAGATAAAGTTGCACGACTTAGATTGCAGCATAGCAAACATGATATAGTTGTAGGCGAAATAATAGCCGAGAAATCAGAGAAGGTATTGAATGCCTTAGGGTGTAAAGATATTTATTCGAGTATTGGAACTCTTCCTCCACCAAATTTGCAAGCAGGAGGATGTAGGTTTGGGAAAGATCCAAAGACTTCAGTTTTGGATTCAAATTGTAAGGCTCATGATGTTGATAATTTGTATGTTACTGATGGAAGCCCTTTTCCTACTGGTGGAAGTGTTACTTATACATGGACTATTTATGCTAATTCTTTTAGAGTGGCAGATGTAATTATTAATCGTTTAACTTAGTTAAATTGGAAGGAATAATGATACATTTATTCTAATAAATTATGCTGAAAAAATCAATACTTTTGCATTATGAAAGTAACAATGTTTAATACTCGTAAACCTAAGCAGTTTAATCTAAAATCAAGGTATCATAATCCTGAGGAAGATGAGCGTAAGCGACGATTGGAAAAATCAATGCGCAAGAAAGAGGATTACGATTTTGATGCTAATGAGTTTAAAGAGGAGATGAAATATCGTTGGGGCTTGCATCGTGAATCCAAATCGGAGTTTAATAAAAGCAATACATCCTTAAATAAAGTGCTTTTATTTGGCTTATTTGCAGCTATTGTCATTGCGCTAATTTGGTATTTGAATAACTAAAAAGAGAATTATAAAATATATGTCGGATATTATAAATCTATTGCCCGAGTCTGTTGCAAATCAAATTGCTGCTGGTGAGGTAATTCAACGTCCTGCTTCTGCTGTTAAAGAGCTTCTTGAGAATGCCATAGATGCTGGTGCCACAGATATTAAGCTAATTGTAAAAGATGCCGGAAAGAGTCTTATTCAGGTTATTGATAATGGTAGTGGTATGTCGCCAACAGATGCACGAATGAGCTTTGAAAGACATGCTACTTCAAAAATAACCAAGGCTTCGGATTTATTTGCCATTCAAACTATGGGTTTTAGAGGAGAGGCTTTGGCTTCTATTGCCGCTATAGCACATGTAGAGGTGCGTACTAAAAAGCAAGATGATGAAATAGGGACACAGATAGAAATTGAAGGAAGTCAAATAAAAAATCAGACAGAGATTGTTTGTAAAACAGGCACTATATTTAGCATTAAAAACTTATATTTTAATACTCCTGCACGAAGGAATTTTCTGAAATCAAATATGGCAGAGATGCGCCATATTCAAGATGTATTTGTACGCATTGCATTGGTAAACCCTCAGTTGAGATTTGCTTTTTATGATGAGCAGCGACAGAAGTTTGACTTAAGAATTTCAGGATGGAAACAGCGAATTATTGAGTTGTTTGGTAAAGGATTGAATCAGAAGTTGCTAAATGTAAATGAAATAACTGATGTGGTGGAGATTAATGGCTTTGTGGGAAAGCCAGAAACTGCACGCAAAACTCGTGGTGAACAATATTTCTTTGTTAATAAAAGATATATTAAACATCCTTACCTCAATCATGCTGTGCAGTCAGCCTTTGAAGAGTTAATTCCTAGCGGTGCTTTTGCTTCTTACTTTATAAATTTCACTATTGATCCCGAAAAAGTGGATGTAAATATTCATCCAACTAAAACGGAAGTCAATTTTCAGGATGAAAAAACTATTTACTCACTCTTAAGGTCAGCAATAAAGATGACTTTAGGAAAGTTTGCCTTTAGTCCTATTCTTGATTTTGAAACTGAGATGAGTTTTAATCATGCGCCTTTGCCTCCTGGAGCGGAGGTTAAGCAGCCTGAAAGTCATATGAATCCTGATTATAATCCATTTAGTAACCCCACTTCTAAACCTGCTAGTGATAATTATGGCAGCACATGGCAACCACCAAAATTGGATGAACGCCAGAGTAGTAATCACGAAAATTGGCAACAATTATATAAAAATGATGAGCAAATTCTATCATCAGGAATAAATGCTCAACAAGGTGATGATGAAAGTATTGAAAGAAAAGAAGATTCTTCGGAATTTATTTTCTTCCAAATTGCTAATAAATATATTGCTATGCCTCATAATGATGGCCTATGGTTAATTAATCAGCAGCATGCTCACGAAAGGGTACTGTTTGATAGGTATAGTAAAATAATGAGTAGCTCTAAACCTGTAAGTCAAGGCAAGATGTTTGCTGAAGTAATACAATTTTCTGCCAATGATTTGGATATAATAAACGAACTTTGGCAAGAGATTCAACAGCTAGGATTTCAGCTAAATAAGAAAGATAATGGCGATATAGAGGTTACGGGCGCGCCACCAGAATTTAATGATGAGTCGGTGCAAGAAATATTTGAGGGTATGCTTGAGCATTATAAAAATAATCAATTAAATCTTCAATTAGATAAACACCAAAACATGCTGTTGTCTATGGCTAAAAACCTGTCTATAACTGGCGACCAAAAACTTTCTGACGAAGAAATATCAGCACTTATGGAAGCTTTTATGAATAGCGACCAGCAAGATGTATCTCCTTCGGGTAATAGAATAATGTCGTATCTTTCGGCAGAAGAACTTGCTGATAGATTTTAAGTAGAAATCTTTTAACAATCAAGTTTTAATCTACAATAACAAATAAAATAAATATATATATGAGTCAAATAAGAATGGGAGGCTATCAAATGCTTCCTCCAGTAGTAAAGAATTTAATTATAATAAATGTACTTTTCTTTCTAGCGACCATGAGTCTAGGCAATTTCGTTAATCTGGACCATTATTTGGCTCTGCATTATTTTAAGTCGCCATACTTTATGCCCCATCAACTAATTACTTATATGTTTATGCATGGTGGCATTTCGCATATTCTTTTTAATATGTTTGCCCTTTGGATGTTTGGCGCCAATATGGAGAATATATGGGGACCTAAAAAGTTTCTTACTTTTTATATGGTAGCAGGTATTGGCGCAGGAATAATTCAATTATTATTTATGCAAATTCAATATATGAATTATGCTTCAAATCTCGATGCCCAAACAATAGACTATATTATTAGAGAAGGCTCAGCGGTAATAGAAAGTGGGCGCAACTGGACCGATGTGAATATGGGTGGATTAAATAGTGTAATAAACACTCCTGTTGTTGGTGCCTCGGGTGCTGTTTATGGTTTATTATTGGCTTTCGGAATGACTTTTCCTGAGGCAATTATTTATCTTTATTTTATGTTCCCTATTAAAGCTAAATGGTTTGTTATAGGGTTTGGAGCTCTCGAATTATTCTCTGGAATACGTAATAGCGCAACCGATAATGTGGCACATTTTGCCCACCTTGGAGGAATGCTTTTTGGCTTCTTACTTATTAAATACTGGCAAAAGAAAAGTGGTAAAATATAATTTATTACATTTGTAATTATTAGAATACCTATTTGTTGAGAATTATTCAATAAATTAATTAAAATTTAAAATACAATTAAAGATGACATTTAAAGAACTTAATATAATAAACCCAATACTAGATGCACTGAATGATGAAGGTTATGAAAAGCCTTCACCAATACAAGAGCAGTCAATACCTATCTTATTAAAAGGTAAAGATTTATTGGGATGTGCCCAAACGGGTACTGGAAAAACAGCAGCATTTGCTATTCCTATACTGCAAAAATTATATAATAATAGACAAAGAAATCAAGGAGGAAGAAAAATTAAAGCACTTATTGTAACTCCTACTCGTGAGCTTGCCATTCAGATATCCGATAGTTTTACAAAATATGGTAAATATACTGGATTGAGAAATACAGTGGTTTTTGGTGGAGTAAAGCAAGGTTCGCAAACTAATGAACTGAGAAAAGGTGTTGATATTCTTGTTGCTACTCCAGGTCGCTTACTGGACTTAATTGGTCAAGGGTTAATCTCATTAAAACATATTGAGTATTCAGTTCTTGATGAAGCTGACCATATGCTTGATATGGGCTTTATTCATGATATAAAAAGAATAATAGCCCTTTTACCACATCAGCGTCAGTCTTTGTTTTTCTCCGCAACTATGCCTCCAGATATTGTTAAATTATCGAAGCAGATACTTGGTAATCCTGAGAAAGTTACTATTAGCCCAGAGAAGCCAACTGCTGATAGGGTAGAGCAATCACTATATTATGTAATAAAGAAAGCCAAAGCTCGACTTTTGATACATATTATTGAAGAAGGGGATTTTTATTCTGTACTTGTTTTCTCAAGAACAAAATATGGTGCCGATAAGATAGTGAAGGTGCTAAATCGTGCCAAAATAAAAGCTGAGGCCATACATGGTAATAAGTCACAAGGCGCAAGACAGCGTGCTCTAAGTAATTTTAAAGAAGGAAAGACTCAGGTGCTTGTTGCAACAGATATCGCCGCTCGTGGAATTGATGTTTCAGGCTTGTCGTTGGTAGTAAATTATGATCTGCCTAGTGTGCCAGAAACATACGTACATCGTATTGGCCGTACTGGTAGAGCTAGTGCTAGTGGTATTGCAATTTCGTTTTGCCAGCCCGATGAGAGAGCATTCCTTAAGGATATTCAGAAACTTATTAGCAAAAAGATTGATGTAATTGAGGATCATCCTTTTGTAGATGAGATAGATGATAGCCCAGCAAAACAAACTAGGCCTCCACGCCAAAATCGTAGTAAGAAAAAAAGTGGTAGTGCTGACCAAAGAAGCTCTAGTAGAACTAGTGATGGAAGTAGCAACAAAAGAAATGATAAAAAATCTGAAGGTGCAAATAGGTCTAAATCAAAAATTGGAAATAGAAGAGCAAAGGCTGTAAAGAAATATTAGTATATATTACTTATTTATCTTTGCCTTGAAATCGTCTATTTTTTGAAATGCAGTTTTAAAATATTGGTAACGAGTTTTTTCGGAAACCATACTTACTGGGGTTGACTTCTTTATTAGGTTGTTGAGCCATGCCTCAGTGAGTTCGCAATATTTCTTGTTCATGGTAGCTATGGTATTAAAGCTCATATGACCCATGTATACACTTTTGGTGACCCCTAGGTCTACTAATACACAGTTGTTGCCAATCTCAATGTCGCTAAAGAATAGCTGATAGTCTGCTTTTTGCCCACTTTCTATTGTGTTGGAAGATAGTTTCTTTCCTACTTCTGCCTGTAGTTTTATATCGTGTAATAATTGCTTTAACTCATCAATCACTTGTATTACATCTTCTTTAGACTCAAATTTCCCTGATTCCCAGAAAAAATCAATCTGTTTAAGGACTGATAAATATGTTGTTTCTGTCCATATTTCTATTGATGGGGTTTCAATATAAGCTTCATATATTTGTTTTCCTATATCTAGTAGTTTATCGGGGATAATATCCTTATTGAATTTTTTGCTTCCTAGGTTGTCGGTATTTAGGATGGCCTCCATCCAGTAAAACATTTTATATGATCCTAATGTTGGGTATTTATAATTGTAAAAAATTGGTATATCTTCACAGGCATATATTATATTGTTTTTTTTAGCACTTTTAATTAGATTTAAATCCTTGAGCATATTGGCTAAATATTTCTCGAATTTTTCAATAGAATAATCCATTTTTAGCATCGAGAAAGTTACATTCTCTAAGTCTTCATCATTGAATACATCAAAGGATATATTATAATGCTTGCAGAGTGCCGAAACCTCTGAAATGGTTAGTTGTGTCGAGCCCCTTAATCGACGATATGCACTATCATGACTAACGTTCAATATTTCACTCAATTCTGATACTAATGTAGTGTTTGATGGAATGATATCTTCTATTTTTCTAAGAAAATCTGATTGTTGCATTTTATGAGTTTTATTAGTAAATAGTGAAAATAATCTATCTATTATTTGCAAATATCGCAAAAATTGTACTCATTATTATAATTATTAGTAAATAATACTTCTACTTTTATTTATACCTTATTGTAAATATGGTTATAATAATCATTATATCAGTATATTAGTAATAAAATCGCGTGTTTTCCTAATTTGTATAATATAGGTAGAGCTATAATTAAACACAAATAGTCATTTCTTAAAAATGTTTTCTGAGTCTAAATTTGCAATGAAATATAAAATATTATAAACTTAATTTTTTTATGATGAAACTAATATGATACAATAAATACTATTTGTAATTTATAATTGATAGTATTATTGCTAAGTACATGACAAAAAGCACTGTGTTTGGGCTAAAGCCCATATAAGACATAACTCATTAGGCAGGGCATTAATGCCCTGCCTAATGAATGCAATATTCTACGGGCTTTAGCCCAAATATAAAAAACTAGTAAATTAGTTATTCATTTTTTTGTCATGTACTAAGGTATTATTGTTCACAAAAGTTTCGTTTCACTGTATTATTAAACTTTAAACATATGAGAAATTTTACAATTAATTTTAGGAATGTTGTTTTGGTATTAGTATTAATTTTTATTGGAAGTAGTGCTTTTGCTCAATCAACAGATAAAAAAAGTATCGCTGTAATTAATATTGATGCTCAAGGTATTGAGATTAATATGGCGTTGATGACGAGCCTTGTAACACTTGAGCTTGAGCGCTTGAATAAGTTTGAGGTAATTGATAAATATGATGTGTCAAATATTATGAATAATAATAAGTTTCCACTTGATAAGCCATACGGCAAAACAGACTTAATAAGTATAGGGAAGCTTGTGAATGTAGATAAAGTAATTAGTGGTAGTGTAGAGAAGTTTGGCAATAAATTGATAGTAGTGCTTAGACTAATAGATATAACATCAGCCAAAATTGAAAAAGTTGATGTGATGGAATACCTAGATCAGGAGGAAGATATACAAGTGATGGTTCGGATTTCACTTCATAATATTTTTGATATTAGCAATGATAAAAATACTGTAGATATGCTTTCGAATGTAAATGTACCGTTGGCTAATACTAAAAATAGAGTAAACCTTAGTGGTCCTAGATTTGGCTTAGCTGCCACTGTAGGTAAAGCAGGAGAACGGTTACGAGCTCCCAAGAATAACGGAGGCTATAACTTGTTTCCAATAAATTCTACAATTGGTTATCAGTTTGAAGTACAGTATGTTGCTTCGGGGCAGTTTCAAGCATTATTTGAAACTATCCTTACGCTAAGTGCTGTAGAGTCTAGTTACTTAATTCCATCAGTATCTATTATTAATGGTTTTAGATTTAACAAAATGGGCTTTGAGTTTGGAATTGGTCCTGTATTTAGAATAGTGCAAACTGCCCAGGGGTATTATAACGAAAGTGGCGAATGGATATATGAAGGAGATATTTTGCCAGGGGAATATAATGGAGATTATATCCATCAAATTGATAGTAGAGGTGATTATAAGCTAGGCACTGGACTAATTGTTGCTGTTGGTTATACATTTAAGTCCGGTCATATTAATTTCCCCGTTAATTTCTATATTTCTCCAAGCAAGGATGGAACGGTAATGGGATTAATGTTTGGATTTAATGTTGCTCGTTCTAAAAAGAAATCTAAGAATAAAATCGTGTTTTAATGATTGGCTATGTACTTAGATAGTATCAATTTTAGAAGATATAATATTTACGGATTGATGTAATTAGTAGTAACCTGTTGTTTCATTAAAAATACTGCCTTAACAATATTGCTTTAGCATATTTGTTAGGGCTTTTATGTGAGTATTATTTTTAGTAGTTTTGCATAATTAATAAAGCACAACTATGTTCAATACAAATAACCCAATGCAAGGGGGAAATATAAAGGAGTATTATAAAAACTTCTATAATCAAAATAAACTTATTGTTATATTGATGGCAATAAGCCTTGTTGCTATGCTTATTGCTGGCGATAATTTTCTACATATTTTATATAATGTTTACCTTATTTATTTTGGTGGTTTTCTTTTAAAACAACAGTTGGGAGAGCAAAAAATGCTTTCAACGTTTATTCTTTCTGCTACCGTTGGTTTTGGAATATTTGCCATTAACTATAGTGAGCTAATAATGACTCCAATAAGTATATCATCATTTATTGGTGCTGGTGCAATTGGCCTTTTGGCTGCTGCTGCTACTTATTTGCCAAATATGGAAATAGTACTTGTGCTTTTTGGTAAAGTGAAAATTAAATGGGTAGCAATAGTTCTTATTGGTTTGGACCTTATGAGTATAATGACACAAGGGCAGGAATATCGCATTAGTAATATTGGTGGTGCTGGTTTTGGCTATTTGAGTATGATGATGATGAAGCAAAGAGCAGGTGCTGAATTTGTAAATCCACTCTCAGGCTTGTTTAGTAAGAAACCTAAGTTTAGCTCTTCGGTAAATGATTCGTATTCTAAAAACACTACACAGCAACAAAATGATGAGCAATATAATCAGCAAAAGAAAGTAGAGCAACAAGAGATCGATGTTATTTTGGAAAAGGTTAGGCAGAAGGGCTACGAAGGGTTAAACAAAGAAGAGAAGCAAAAATTATTTGATAGAAGTAAAGAATTATAATATGGAGCATCAGCGAATAGGGATTATAGGCTATCTAATGCGATTTGTAAATAGTATATTTATTTTGGCTCTTTTGTTGTCGTATATGGCACAATGGATTAGCCCCGAAATGTTTTGGCCAATATCGTTCTTTGGCTTGGCATATCCTATTTTTGTAATCATAAATATTCTATTTCTGATACATTGGATTTTTCGTCGCAGAAAGTTCCTTGTTTATCCTCTAATTGCTATAATGGTAGGATTGCCTATGCTTGGTAGGTTTGTACAGTTTGGTAGCAATTCAGAGATTATTGACCCTAATAATGGATTCAAAATTATTACTTTTAACGTGCATGTATTGGATTATTATCATCAACAACATGGTGGCTCAGGCTATGCAGGAAATTTAATTATTGATAAGTTGAAAAATGAGAATGCCGATATCTATTGTATGCAAGAGTTTTATTATAATAATACTGATGGCGATAAACTATTGCAGAGATTTAAAGAAGAACTAAATACCCCATATTCATACTTTGTACGATATGGCTCAAAAAATAGTAAAATCATTGAGGTTATTTTTAGTAAATATCCTATTATTGACAAAGGTATTGTCGAAAATCCACAAGATAAATATGATAACCCAGGTATATTTGTTGATATAGAAATAAATAATACTACGTTTAGAGTTTATAATATTCATTTAAAATCATTTTTCATTTCTGGCAATATTGATCTTATTGATGATTTGAATAACATAAATACTGAAGAGGGACAGCAAAAGGTAAAAGAGAATTCTATATTTTTTATTAATAAGTTTAAAAAGGCATTTGCTGAGCGTGCTATACAAATATCTACTATAAAAAATCATAGTTTAAATTCCCCATTTCCAGTTCTTATAGTTGGCGATTTTAACGATACTCCTAGCTCATATGCATATAGCCAGTTGCGTAATGGCCTCGATGATGCTTTTGTGGAAAAAGGTAGCGGCTTTGGTCAAACTTATATTGGCCCTTACCCAAGCTTTAGAATTGATAATATACTTTTCGACCCTCAATTTACTTGCATAGATTATAGTACCATTAAAGTGAATCTTAGCGACCATTACCCAATCAGTGCTAAGTTTTTATTAGAATAATTATAAAAAAATACCCCAATCAAATTAATGAAAGGGGTATATATTTATATCAATATTATATCTATCGGTAATAAGTATTTAAGAATGTAGAAACATTCTTCTCAATTCTATCATTTACTTCAAAAGTATCTTCCTTAATGAATTTTTCACCGGTAATAATCTCATAAAGCTCTATATATCGTTCTGATACAGAGTTTACAAATTCATCAGTCATCTCAGGAAGTGCCTCTCCTTCTTTACCTTGAAAATCGTTTTCCATTAGCCATTCGCGAACAAATTCTTTTGATAACTGCTTTTGATTTTCACCATTATCAAATCTTTCTTGGTAACCATCAGAATAAAAATATCGTGATGAGTCTGGAGTATGAATTTCGTCAATTAGATATATTTCATCCTCAATTTTGCCAAATTCGTATTTTGTATCAACAAGAATAAGCCCTTTATCAGCAGCTATTTCGGTACCCCTTTGGAATAACTTATAAGTATATTCTTCTAGCTTAGCATAATCTTCTGCATTAACCAAGCCCTGCTTAAGAATTTCTTCCTTGGAGATATCCTCGTCATGATAGCCCATATCGGCCTTGGTAGTAGGAGTGATGATAGCCTCTGGAAATGCTTGATGTTCCTTCATTCCATCAGGAATTGAAACACCACTAATTTCACGAGAACCATTTTTATATGAGCGCCATGAGCTGCCTGTTAAGTATCCACGAATAATCATCTCCACAGGAAATGGATTACATTTTCTTCCTATAGTTACCGTTGGATCTGGGGTGGCAATCTTCCAGTTAGGAACAATGTCAGATGTTGCATCCAAAAACTTTGCTGCTATTTGGTTTAATACTTGCCCTTTATAAGGAATACCTTTTGGTAATACTACATCAAAAGCAGAAATTCTATCACTAACTATCATTGCCAATAGTTCGTTATTTATATTATATACATCTCTAACTTTTCCTTCGTATAAACTCTTCTGACGAGGGAAGCTAAACTTTGTTTTAATAATTGATTGTGCCATTATTATATGTTTGAATATGCGTTTATAATCTTTGTTACTATCTTATGACGTACTACGTCGCTTTGGTCGAGTTTGATAAATTTTATTCCTTGAATTGAAGTAAGAATTCTTTCTGCCTGCAACAATCCAGAGTGTTGATTCTTTGGTAAGTCTATTTGAGTTATATCTCCAGTAATTACAAATTTTGCATCCTTACCCATTCTTGTTAGAAACATCTTTAGCTGCGAGGAGGTTGTGTTTTGTGCTTCATCAAGAATTACAAAAGCATGGTCAAGAGTTCTACCTCTCATAAATGCTAATGGGGCAATTTCTATTGTTTTCTCTTCAAAATATTTCTCCAATTTAGACTCCGGAATCATATCACGTAATGCGTCATAAAGAGGCATCATATAAGGATCAAGTTTCTCCTTCATATCTCCAGGCAAAAAACCAAGGTTTTCACCAGCCTCAATGGCAGGGCGTGTAAGAATAATCCTTCTTACTTCGCGATTTTTTAATGCTCTAACAGCTAGTGCAACAGCGGTATATGTTTTTCCAGTTCCGGCAGGACCAATGGCGAAAAGCATATCGTTCTTCTGAATGCTATCAACCATTAACTGCTGATTCTTGGTGCGTGCTTTTATTAATCTGCCAGAGCGACCATAAACCAATACTTTGGAGTTTTTTTCTAAATTTAAACGTGTATTGCTTTCCTCTTCGGTAGAGTTTAGCAAGGTTTTAATATCCGACTCTCTTATGATTCCTTTATGCTGGAATATTTCTAGCAAATTATTTATAACCCACTGAAATTCCTGTAGTACATCAGGATTTCCTAGTGCTTTTACTTCGTCACCTCTTGCTATTATTTTTAATTCGCTAAATGCAGATTCCACCATTTTAAGGTTGGCATGATTTACACCAAAAAAATCTACAGGATTTCCTCCTTCAATGCGAATGATAATTTCGTTACTCATTAATAAAAAATTAGAATGCAAATGTACGAAAAAGTGTTATGGCTTTTTTGTTTGTATTTGAGATTAGACCTAAAAAACTAAATAGAAAAAATAATTAATTAATGAAGGGATATTGAAATTTATATACTAGAAACAACCTTTTTAATCATAATAATAGGCATCTCAATATTCCTATTTCTTAAATCATAATCTTCAATAATAAGATCTTCAATAATAATATCTTCATAACCTTTTCTGGAAAAAGTAATATTATATCTTCCCGGAGGAATTATTATATTATACCTTCCGGTGCTTTCTTTTACAATAAAATTGCCTGCAAGTTTATTAGTTTCTTTATTTATTACATCTATACTAACGTCTAATTTTTTATGCGGAATCTTATGACTAGAAAGGTATTTATTTGCGACAATGCTATCTTTTCTTCGCAAAATACGCTTATACTTTCTGTTTATTGGAAAGTTTAAAGTATCAATATGATTGTTGGTATTAGCTAATATCTCTAACATTTTAGTGGAATCTTGGTTGAAAATATCGCCATGAATAACAGTGAGCAATGGCTGTTTATCTTTAAATACAACTCTATAAATATCCAAATTGCCAAAGCCTCCTTCTCGTAATCCAGATATATAGCCGTACCTTCCACTAGTGGTAATACTTATCGTTTTATCATCTTTAGTGGTATTTACAGGATAACCTATATTCTCAATATTACTTATGCTAAAAGTGTTGTTGTTATTAATATCTGAATAAAATAAATCGTAGCCACCAATACTATTATGACCTTTGGACGCAAAAATAAATTTTGCTTCTCCTGGTGCAAAATAGGGGAAAGACTCATCGTATTCAGTATTTACCATAGAATCTAGTAATACAGGCTTGCTCCAGCGACCAGTAGGTTTTAATTTGCAATAGAATAAATCTAAATCTTTGCGATTTTTCTTTGTTGTAGGTGCTGAGTATACCAATAACTTTTTGTTATTACTTATTGCTATCGACTCAATTGTATTCATGTCCGTATTAGGAATAGATATAGTGGTAGGGGTTTTAAATGATCGCCCTTGTTTGTTATATATAAGATGAGTTTTGGTTTTTCCCACAAGGTCTTGTCGGCAAATATATATAAATGAAGCACTATTAGATAAGTACCCATTAATTTCTATTTCGCGAGTATTTATAATTGAAGGCAATCGTTTAACTCTTTTCCATTTGCCACTTTTGAAATTAGAATAGAAAACATCACTAGCATAATACCCATCATCTTGCCTTTGTCGACCAATATTTAGATCTCCTTGTTTCGAAAAGGCTATATATGTTTCTGAAGCATTTATATACGGATTGAAATCTGGAAATTCTGTGTTTATAACGCTGCCAGCATTTGTTACTTCAGCATTTATTGGATTTTTAATTGCTAGGCGTGCATTCTTAATATACTCTATTTGCCTTGTGGCAGTTATAGTGTGCTCATCAGCAATTTTGGAATTTATATAATTTGTAAAAGCTTGCTCAGCCTTAACCAGTAATTCACTTTGTAAATATGCATTTCCTAAATCATACCAAATAGCTTTATCAGGTTTGGGTTTTGATAGCACATCTTCAAAATATGGAATTGACTTTGATTTATCAATATTTAGATTTAAATGACAGTAACCAACGCCCCATTTATAGTATGCATTACTAGTATCACTTGATAATAATCTCTCAAATTCATTTAAGCCAGCATAGTAATTATCGAATTCTAAGCAGTAATTTGCGTAAATTTTACTGGGTGCTTTCTTATTGGCAGACTTCTGCCCATAGGCAATGCTAGCTATACTAAATGATGAAAATAATAATAAAAACTGTAAAATAGTACAGTTAATCTTATATAGTGATTGCATGGAAATCCATTTTATTTTTTTACGCTGTAAAGATACGAGTTAGATTGATTGTTTTGTAAAAAAAATAATAATAATAATCTATAGCTATATTTAACGAGTAAATGCAACAAATAGAATGAAAACAAGATGTAAAAATCTGGTAAGATTAAATAGGTATAGAAATTAGTATTTCAATCTAAATATAAATTTCTCTTTTATTTTATCCTTAAAAATATACATTACTGCAAAATATGGTATTAACATAAGAAGTGCAGTAAGTCCGCCAATGCCTTCGTTATAACCTAGGCCAAGCATAATTAATAATGTGAAAAATAAAACTAAGAAAGGTGCAACATAACCTAAAAACACTGCTTTAAGGCCCATTGATTGGTTTAATACTATGGTAACCATATCGCCAATGTTATATTTGGAGTCTTTTGGGCGAACAACTTCAACAATTTTTTCAGCAATATCGGAAGCGCTGCAAGTACCACCTGCTGAGCACGAAACACAAGAGGCCATAGATACAATCCTGACATTAAAGTGATTATCTTCAATAGACTCTATTGTGCCTTGATGTGTTATTTCGGATTGTTGTATTACTTCCATAGCTATTATATTTTGCGCAAAAGTACATAAATTACCTTATTGTAAATGAAGCTTTTTATTATAATTATGATAAAATATTATTTTAGCTCTATTTGTGAAATATCAATTTATTATGTCGTTATTGCTAAATATATTGATGCTTTGTTTTAGTCATTATATTTACTTTTGTGATTAATAAAACAATCGAAATTTATACTTTAAAAAAATATATAGTATGTATACCAAATTATCAGAAATATTAGATGTAGCTAAAAAGAAAAAAACTCGTAAGGTTGCTGTAGCTGCTGCTGCCGATTTGCATGTTCTTAAGGCAATAAAAGAAGCCATGGCACAGAATATAGTAATTCCTGTTTTGGTAGGAAATACTGAGCAAATTAAGAAAATTGCTACAGAAATTGATTTTAGTCTTGACGGTATAGAGATAATTGAAGAGCCAAATCCAAATAAAGCTGCGATTGTAGCGGTGGAGCAAATTCGTAAAGGAAATGCAGATGTTCTTATGAAAGGCCTTGTAAGTTCTGGTCCTTTCTTAAAAGCAGTGCTCGATAAGGAGAAAGGTCTTCGTAAAAGCTCTACTCTATCGCATGTAGCATTTTTTGAATCTCCGTTTTATCATAAATTACTTTGTGTTTCGGATGCCGCCCTTAATGTTGAGCCTGAGTTTAAAGAAAAAGTAGCAATACTTAATAATGGCGTAGATGCGTTACACCGACTGGGAATTAAAGAACCTAAAGTTGCGGTAATTGGTGCTGTGGAAACTGTAAATCCTAAAATGATACCATCCACAGATGCAGCTCTTATGACTATGATGAATAAAAGAAATCAAATTAAAGGTTGTATTGTTGATGGCCCGCTTGCTCTTGATAATGCTGTGTCTGCCGAGGCTGCACATCATAAGGGTATAGATAGCCCTGTGGCTGGAGAAGTGGACCTTATTCTAACTCCAGATATTTATTCAGCAAATATTATGTATAAAACATTAAATTTTCTTGGTGGGGCTACTTCTGCTGCTGTAATTATGGGAGCTACAGTGCCTGTAATCCTAACTAGTAGAAGCGATACCGAGCATACTAAACATATGAGTATTGCCCTAGCTGCTGCAATGGAATAAAATAGTAATTGTTGCCTTTCTACAGGCTCAGGATGACTGCTTCAACAAACGACAGTCATCTTGAGCTTATCGAAGGGCAACAAATAATTAGAGCATCTTAAAACCCGTATATAACTCCCATCTTAAACCCTGTTTCCATTAAATGCCCTTGGGATCCTTGTTTCTTAAATGGGATTAAAGAATGTGCTTTAAAATAAGGCGTTGCAAATATTGAAAGACCAAAATTAAAATCATATTTTGCTCCCAATCCTACATAAACTCCAATGCCTTGCTGATTTTCTAATTCGTAGCCAAGCGAAGAATCAAAATCTAGAAATACCCCTCCATTTATATATAAATACTTAAGTAAATTATAACGAATCCCAACAGGAATGCTCCAGAGCGTTTTTTCTGAATTATATGGGTCTTTAATAATATCAGGAGGCAAGTTAGGTATTATTCTAATTGTATGTTCTGAATATTCGAACCCTGTTTCTAATTCTATTTTTTTTGAAAATGGTTTTATTATTACAAATCCAATAGTATAAAAATCTACACTTTTGTAACTCGCTCCACCATCTAGAGATGGAGAATATATTATAGGATTATTGCCAAAAGAGGAGTATGATAATCCGACTTTCATAAATAGTTTGTCGGATCCATTTTCTTGTGCAAAACTTGATATGGATATTAGAATTACAATTATTATTGATGTAATATGTTTCATTATCATTGGTAGTATTTTTATTATTATAGCTAATAATATATTGGTTATGCTATTTAGTTTAAGTAGTTACTATTATTAACCACCAAAAATCCCTTTTCCACTTTCATAGAAATTTGATTTGTCAAGTTTGCGTTTATTTTTGGTCATTGTTTCAAGGTTTTGTCTGCTTTTCTTAATCCAAAAACCTCGAATAATAAATGGCCCTATAAATGGTAATAACCAGATAAATATCTTATGAATAGTTCTTCTTTCTTCACTTAGATATATTGCCTTATTAATCCTTATATAAATGTAGGATGTTAGAATAATATATACTATAAATACAATTATAAGTATTGCTTGATTTGTAGTTATAGTTGTCATATATAGTATAGTTATCCTTTATTTAACTCAATAAATCCATTTATAATAGGTTCTGCTTTATTCATATCAACTATTTGAATAAATAAATCAACAGAGGAAGCAGTTCCTGTGGCGAACCCAGCAATGATTCCAGAATTATAATCATTCTTTATCAGCGCAGATATTCCAATTTTCGCCAATTCATCCTTCAGCAATTTTACTGCAATTTCTGTCCCAGTATATACTCTAATCAGATTGTCTTGGTCTTTCATAAGTATGGATTTTTAGTATGTTTAGTGCATTAGTAGGGCTATGCATATTTATTAGTTGTTATTTCGGAACTCCGAACAATGATAAACTCCTTTGAAAAATACGAGTTAGACACCAATATTTATTAGCTTTATTGCCCTAATATCGCAAAATAGTTTTTGCGTGCTTCAAAGGTAATCAATATATTATTGCAATAGGCTTTAAAAATGATTTAAAATAATAATATAAGTTCTTGCCCCCCCGAACTAATCCATCAGAGGAGTATTCTTAGAATAGAGTAATGAAACGGTGATAAATAATTCAACTTTTAGTAAACTAAAAATAAACTCGATAGGTGTAATTCTTTATCTAAGAACCAATGAATTGTATTAGCAAATTTATTTCTTTGTCGTTACGCATCCGATATAGTGTCAGCAAGGAAACTACCTATTTTTAAGTCATTGATAAGAAAATATCAAAAACTATCTAACAACTCCTATCTTAAATGTACGCATCTCGTTAATGGTTCTGATGGATAGAAAATAATATCCATTTGACAGTGAGTTTAAATTAAATAATTCATGGATTTTTGCTTGGTTATTATAGTCTTTAAAGTATATTATATTTCCTAATATATCGAATACAGCAATCTGAATATTCGATTCTTTAGAGAGCTCCACATCCAAGGTGAAAATGCCATTATTTGGGTTTGGGTATAAATTGGAATTTAGTATTTCCACAAATTTAGGAACTTCTGGTTTATTTATACGAATTTCTATAGGATTTCCTCCATTTAATCTTGGTTTACTTATTTCGGTTACTAAAATAGGTTTGCTTATGGAAGCATAACATTCGGAATTTTCAGCCAATAATCGTACGTTATATGTTCCTTTCATATAAAAGATATGTATAGGGTCTGCTATTGTATCAGTAGTGCCGTCATCAAAATTCCAACTAAAATGTATAGGGTCCGGATGTGATAACTCAATAAATTTTACACTATCGAAAGTTAGAACATTACTTGATGAAAGAAATTGCGGGTACATTGACTTAAGCGAAATTGCTGCTTCAAATGTATCTCTTTCAATACAAGTGAGCACGGTGGCTTCTACGTAATAAGTTCCAGCATTGGAAATAAAAATACTGTCAGAAGTTTGATTATAACCTTGAGGTCCACTCCAGTTTATTGAGGCGTCGTCTATATTTGGATTTACCAAAACACTATCTTCTGAGCAAATAAATATTGTATCGCTAATATTGATAATGTTTAGGTATTGTATATTCACATCAATACTGTCGTAAGCCGAGCATTTGTTTTGGCCTGTAACTCTTAACCAATAAGTCCCTGATTGGTCAATAGAAGTATAGCTAGTAGTATCGCCAGTACTCCATAAATAGGAAGCAAACCCATTGGATGAAAGCGGTATGTTATAGGCATTACAGGTGTCTATATCAGAGCCTAGGTTAAGTGTGGGAGAAGTATTTATTATGAGTAATATAGTGTCGCTACCGATACATGCATCATCTGAAGTAACAACTACTGAATAGCTTCCACTTTGACTCACAGAGAGCTGTTGAGTAGTATCGCCAGTATTCCATATATAAGAAATTCCTAATCCAGCATCAAGCTGATGAAGGTCGCAATAGGAAGAGTCAGCTCCCAAATTTGGCTGGGGCAGGGGAATGAGATTTAGTAGAGTAGTATCACTATTCTGACAGGAATTTATATCTATTATACTTACAAAGTATGATCCTGATGTGGAGGCCGTTAATGTTTGGTTTGTGGAATAATCGGACCATAAATATTGTGATCCTGGATTTTGAGCATCTAAAGTATAAGATGATCCACATATTTTGGTGGTGTCGCTAAAGTTAATTTGAGGTAAGTCAAAAATATACGTTGTATCTTTATAAACACTATTGCAATAGTTATTATATGTAACATAGAGTTTTACATAATAAGCACCAGGGTTTGAGTATTTATATTGGGGGTTAGCTACAATAGATGTGTCTCCATTCCCAAATACCCAAAACCATTGTGGATTTCCTGATATTGTGGAAGCATTATTGAAGAAACTAGTATCTCCAATGCAGGTATTACTTGAAAAGAAGTATACGCTGTCATTTAATACCACATTACGCGAGGACGAAGCCGTATCACTACATCCTACATTTGTTGTTACTACCAAACTAGTGTTATAGCTGCCAATTGTTGAATAATTAACCATAGTATCTTGCGCTGTTGAGCTAAATCCATTTTGGAAACTCCATTGCCAAGTTGTAATCGTATATGCATTTGAAGTTGTAGATGTATCATTATAAGAGACCTCAAAATTATCGCATAGCGAGCTGTCTATAAATCCAGCGCTTGGAGCCATATGTACAGTATGAATAATAGTTGTATCACTTACACAATTCAAATTGGAGGTAATGGTATATGTTACCTGATAGTTTCCTGCATTTGCATAACTATGGTTCGTATTGGCAGCACTAGAAGTACTATTATCACCAAAATCGTATAAGTATGAAATAATACTTCCCGAGGCAATTGAAGACTCATCTTGAAAGTAATTTGGCTCATTGGCGCATGGGTGAAGTACACTAAGAGCTGCAGTTGGAGTGGGGTTTACTACAATATTTATTGAATCGTATCCCAGGCATCCATTTTTATCAGTTAGGTAAACTATGTATAAACCGCTGGAATCAATATAAATACTTTGAGAGGTGTCGCCAGTATTCCAATTAAAACTGCTGCCAACAAAGCCAGCATTAAGCACAGTTTGTCCACAAACAGAAGTGTCGGGGCCAAGGTTAGGCATACTTATAGTATTTAGCCGCGCATAAACTGAATCAGTGCTTGAACATGAGTTGCTATTGGTTATTTGTACCCAATAATCGCCTTCTATAGTTATGGTATTCTGTTGATTTGTTGATCCGTCATTCCATAAATATGAGCAGCCCGAGTTCTGAGCATCAAGCATAAGTGAGCTGCCACAAGTTTCTAATGTATCGCCAAAGTTTATTACTGGATTTGAGAATACACTAGTTCCTTGTATAATTGTATCGTAACATTGGCCATTTTTATAATTTACAATTAACGTTACATTATAATTTCCTGCATTGGCATAAAGGTGGCCTACTGATGCATTATTTGAAACACTATTATCTCCAAAATTCCAACTCCATAATAAACTCGTATCTATATAAGTAGAATTATTTATGAATTGAGTGCTGTCGTTTTCACAAACGTAAGTAGAGGTGAAAATAACACTATCTGAAGCATCTACACTTATTAACTTAGTTAAGGAATCACTACATCCAGAATTAGTTATACATTTAAGCTTTACATTATAATTTCCAGCGGAATAAAAATGATTTGTTGGTGTTTGAATATCAGAAGTGTTTCCATCGTCAAAAGTCCATTGATAAGAATTGATGTTGTATGGCAAACCAATAAATGATGTATTTGTGAAGTTTATTTCCTGTTTATCACATTGGTAGTCACTAGAAAATATTATGGTAGGCAATGGTTTTATATTAGTAGTTTGACTAATACTATCCTTACATCCATAATTGGAGCTAATCTTTAACCAAATATTATAGGTGGTATCGTTTGCAAAGGTGTAGCTTGGGTTTTGTAAAATAGAGCTGTTTCCATCACCAAAATCCCATATATAACCTGTGATACTACCAGAACTAATACTTGAATTATTTATAAAAGTGCTTTCTTGATTAAGGCATGCGTTATCAATACTAAACTGTGCCACCGGTTGAGGAAGTACAGTAATATTTATGGTGTCAGAACCAGTACAGTTATTATTGTTGGTTATTGAAACTGAATATATCCCTGAACTGTCTACGACTATACTTTGGCTAGATTGTCCTGTATTCCATAAAAATGCGCTGCCATTATATCCTGCATCGAGGACGTAGTTTGTACAAACAGAAGTGTCGGAGCCCAAATTGGGAGTTGGACTTTGATAAATAATAACGAATATACTATCAATAAAAGTACATGAATTTGAGTTTGTTATACTTACAGTATATGTTCCAGTATTAGTTATTTGCTGTGTTTGGCCTGTGCTTCCATTATTCCATAAATAACTACTGCCAGAGTTTTGTGCATCAAGAGTATAGCTGTCGCAAGACTCAATTGTATCTCCAAAATTGATATATGGTGAGCTGCTTACTGTGTGGTTAGTACTAGCAGAGTCCCTACAAAGCCCACTATTATACTCAATAATAAGTTGCGTTGTATGTATACCAATAGTGCTAAATTGATGTTTAGGATTTTCTGTAAATGAAGAGTCATTATCATCATAAATATAAATAAAATTATACCCACTTCCTGAATGTGTGGAGGTGTTGCTAAATTCCGTAGAATCTCCCAAACAAACATCAGTTGCTGTAAATGAGGCAGTATCAATATTGTTTATGAATAAGCTTTGAGAAATACTGTCAATACATCCAGCATTGCTTTGAGCAATAATTTTTGATATATATTGCCCTGCTGAGGCATATGATATTACTGTATCAGTAGCAGTTGTGCTTGTAATTCCATTTCCAAAATCCCAAAAACGACTTATAATAGCAAAAGGACTTTCTATTGTGGTTGAGTCATAATAATGGAGAAGGTTGCCTCCGCAAGTCATAGTAAAATGAAAATTTGGCTGTGGAAGAGGGTAGACGGCAATACTGTGGGTAGTATCGTGCACACAACCAGAATCTGATTTGCAGCTTAGATGAATATCGTGAGATCCTGTTGTGATATACCTTTCTTTGGGGTTTTCTAAATTAGAAGAGTCCCCATTACCAAAATTCCAATTATATTTTACAATACTACCGTTTGTAATGCTCGATAAGTTTGTAAAGTCAGCTGAGTCTTTATTGCAAATATTAGTAGTTGAAAAATCAGCTTTGGGTACGGCATTAAATTTTATGTATGTTGAATCTATGGTATAACATCCTTTACTTGTGCTAACACGAACCCATACCAGCCCTTCTTGTGAGGGAGTAAATGAGCTATCTATAGAACCGTCAAGCCAATAAAAATTGTAGTTTGTACTATGATTTCCAGCAATTAGTATTTCCGAACCACCTGGACAAATATAGGTAGTATCATCACCTATATTTACTGAGGGTACCGTTCTGCAGTTTTTTGGAGCAATGGTAAGCCAAGCGTTGTTAACGTCTATTCCAAATACATCAACAAAATTATTTGTGGTATCAACATTTCCATTTAGGTCGGTGTAGTTGGCCCCAAAATCAGTTGATTTCCATATGGTAAAATCCCTCTCAAGAAGGGAATCTTTATTAAAATCGCTATCCAAATATGTGATATGTATATTGCTATTTGTTGAGTTTGCAAAATCAAATGCATATATCTTATTAATATTACCATCTGTGATTGCTTGTTGCTGATGAAAGCGTTTAATGGTAGTATTGCCAAAATTGTTTGTAGAGTTCATCACTAGACCAATTCCTGCAATATTCTTATTTAGTGGCTGGAAACTGATATAATTGACCATAATATAACCAGAATCTCCAATTATTTTTACTGAATCAGTTTCGCCATACATAAATCCATTTGCATTGAGATCATAGTTATCAAGAGTAATATTATTACTATTTAGTAAAATATAGCCTTTCTCAAGTGATAGCGAATCGTATATATGAATGGGAAGCTCAAGAATTAAAGTGTCAGAAGTTTGATTTTTAAGTACATGAAAGTACACTTCACCGCCAGTACCATTAATCCTCTGATTTTGTTCTCCTTTGAGTATTACATTTCCATGATTTTTATCTGTAAAGAGGTGGAATGCATTATTTATTATACTCCCTTCAATGGTGATGGACCCCAAATTATAGATAGTACTATCATTATTTGCTAAATTACCTTTTATATATAGTTTTGTTCCTTCGCTTATAAATACTTCAACTCCATCATTGGTCAATTGAGTTTGGGCAATCGCAATATGCGATAGCATTAAGTATAATAGAATTCCATATATTTTATTAAGATGGTTCATAATTATTGAATTCGCATGATATAGGCTAAAGCATAATATGGTGGACGGTTTTCGTGGGCTTGGTTTCCTCCTGTATGTTGGATTGTAATGTTTGTAGTAGAATTGCCTGTATTAACATCTATATGATTTTGCCTTACGTGGTCCGTATTTGTTGAAGGGTCAGTTTCAAGGTCATTAACGTAATTAGCTGCTGTCCAAAAGCTGTGAGTATGTCCAGGATCAGTTACACCATGATTATGGCTTGGCATTTGGTTAATATTTAAAGCTACTGAACTAGCACCTCCAGTACTACCTACTGAATAACTTCCACCAGAACCGACAATAAATCTATCTATTAGGTTTGGCGTAATGTGACCATTAACAGATTGCCCATTGCAAAGCGCCCAGCCAGAAGGGATTGTAGAACCCGACCACATAATTATACCACCAACAGGAATGGTGCCATTTCCAATAAAATGATGGGCTTTCACGTTTCCAACAACCTCAAGTTGCTCACTAGGGTTTTCTGTTCCGATACCAAAAGTTCCTGCTAAATGCATTTTCGCTTGGCCACTTGAATTTTGTTTGTTTCGTATATAGAAATCCACGTCGCCATTTTCGTCTTCGGCTTTGATGATGTAAATCACTGATCCATCATTATCATAGTTGCGTATCATAAGTTTTGTGCCCGCTCTATTTGATCCTTTATTAGATGCTCCAGCCAAATCCAATTGAGCTTGTGCATCATTTGTTCCTACCCCTATACAAATGGTATCGTTTATATATACGTCTGCACCTGCTTCAGTAGAACTTTTCCAGGAGTTAATTACCTCCCATTGATTTTGAGAATCGTTCCAAAAACAAAACTTTTCTAGCTCAGTATCGAAAACAAGCAGCGAATTGGCAGGCACATTGCCGAAACTTGACATAATACTACGTTCTGATGATGTCATACGGGGTACTAAAAGTCCTTTACTTGTTGATTTTAAGTCAAGAATAGCTGTTGAATCAGGATTGGCATTATTAATTCCAACTTGAGCCTTTATCGATGTAAGAGCTATTATTAAAATAAATAAGATGATTGTAGTTTTTTTCATGCTAATTAGATTTGAATGTTTTTTTATTTCATATTTTTCTTAAACCATTGTGGTAATATGCCCCTTTTTAAAAGAATAGCTGCCTTTACCTTTTGATTAAAAGTATGTGTATAACTTGTTCTTTGTTTCGTAAAATTAAATGTGCTATTTATTTGGTTGTATAGATTTATAGGTCTTTTAATACTCCAAAGGTTTAGCATTTTATTATTTTTAAACCCTCTGGATTTAAAAGTATAGTTTGCGAGGCTATCAGATGCAATAACTGCTTTTGATTTTTCTTCTTGCCTTTTATTATCGATTGTTAGATTTTCTTTTAATTGAAAAAGAGCATTATTGAGATTGTCAATTTCAGATATTTCCTTTTCTAACTTTATATCTAAATCGATGTTGCCTGAATCCATCTCAGCTTTATGTGTTATTTTTTGCTCCATTTTCAAACCCTATTTAAATACAATATTATATAGTATTTTAAATAATTCCAAATATAATGCTACGCTTTTATTACACACTCATAAAGACTAATTACTCTTTTAGTACGCTAAAATATGTAATATACATATTAACAGTGTTATATGAGCTTAGTTTTATTATTTGTAAAGACATAGGTTATGCCTAAATAGAAATGTTGCTTTTGTAAATTATTTGCTCAAAAAAAATACTTTAGATGCTTGTATCTGCCTGCAAAAGAGAGATGTTGCCTAGTCTAGTAAGTCATACTAATTAGAGTTTTTTAAAAAAAACATTGTTTAGTGTTATATTGATTAGGTTCATATTTTTATCAAAAATAATAATTCATATTAGACTAAGTTGTTAGAAATTTTGAAGGTAATTGCTAAGATTTACTTCAGATGTAAGCTCTAGTTTAATACGCATTCTATGACGTGCACTTTCCACTCCTCGGATACTCATATGTGTAATTGATGCTATATCTTTGGTCGAAAGGTCAAGCTTAAGTAGTGCCGCAAGCTTCCGTTCTTTGGGAGTTAAGTTTGTATGTTTTTTATTTAATGAATCATAAAATGAATTGTTTACTTCAGTAAATGTCTTATTAAAATCCTCCCATAAATGAGTCCTATTATGAAGATTTATTTTTTGAATTATTTGAAGCATTGTTTGTTTGCGATTTACGGTATCTAGCTGACTAAGTTTTCTTAAATCGGGAATTAGTGAACTCACAAACTCACTATGGCGAATCATATTCATTGTGTTAATAGTAAGTTCCTTTGATTTAAATTCTAGTTTCTCTTTCAGTAATGCATTTTCTGATTGTGCCACTTGTTGTTTTTTAGCATGATACCTTTTTCGCTGGCGATTAAATAATATCAGCAAAACAACAACTAGTATAAGAATGAAACTGAAGCCAAGAGATAGAAACCCATATTTTTTTTGAGCCTTATTTTGTTTTTTTAGAACTAAATTTTCCATTTTAGTTTGCTCCGTATTATGAGAAATTATTAGCTCTCCTGTAGCTTTAAAATTATTAAGTTGTACAATTTTTTTCGATATTGCAGAGTGTTTTTTAAAATAGTATAATGATGAATCATGCTGTTGTAACTCTTCATGAATACTTGAGAAGTTCAACATTAAATCACTTTTCTGTGATAGGTTTATATTAGCAGTGTCACTAAGTAGGGTGTAATATATCGACATGGATTTGTCATATTCTTTTATATGTTGATAAGCTTTGGCAAGTAGCCTTTTAGCGGTGAAAATCTGTGAGTGATTATTTAGTTTTTTTGATATTTCAAGAGACTGAATCTTACAATATATACTCATTTCTAAATTTCCTGATCGGTGATACATGTCGCCAAGGTTGGTCATAATATTCGCGGCATATTCTTCATGCGCAATAATAAGGCTTAACTCGTAAGCTTTTTCTAAATATTCTTTTGCTTCTTTATATTTTTTTTTCTTAATATATACTATACCAATATTAGAATATGAGGCAGTTAGATGTAGTGTGTCATTATTAATTTTAGCGTAGTATAATGCACTATCATAATAAACTTTCGCTTGAGAAATATCCTGAATATTGAAGAAATATAAATTACCAATATTGGTGTATAAACTAGCATAATACCCATTTACAATCATTCTATCTTCACCTTTATATCTACTTAGATATGATTCAGATTTATTATAATAGAAAATAGATGAATCAAGAATATTTTCATCTCTATATATCTGAGCACGCATGCTACTTAAAAATGAAAGTGAAAAATTGTCGTTAATATTTGAATATTCAATTTCTGATCTGTTAAGATACTCTAGTGCTGCTTGAGATTGGCCAGATGTAATATATGAGTATGCAAGAGCTTTATATATTTCTCCAAGTTTTGTTGAATGAGTATTTAAAGCAATTTGTTCTGCTTTAAATAGTAGTGTTTTTGAATAGTCATTGTTCGAACGAAAATATCTAATAGCTTCTTTATAAAGAAGTTTTATTTTTAAGGTGTCTTGGTATTCACCAAACTCAGGCTGGTTAAATAAGCTATCTATGGCACTTAACTTAACAGTTATAAGCAAAAATAAAATGATAATCCGAATTGAATATTTCATAGAGCTATATACAATTGATGTTAGATGTGTAGAAAACGCTATAATAGTTAATTTTAATTGTAATGTAATAGCACTCAAATATACATTTTTTTTCTGACTATGCAACATTTTTTAAAAGAGTCAACTTACTTGATTGATAATTAGTGAAATAAAGAATTGATTGATTAGTAGAGTCAGATAATAAATATTGGATAGTGAATTCTATTATTTTGCTCATTACGTAATAAAAAATAAATAATCTATTGCCTTACCTATGTTCAGTATATAATAAAATGATATATATCAAAAGGTTGAAAGACAGGGCTAAATAGGGTATATTTGCTAAAATTAATAAATATAAACATATGAAACGAGCATGACAATTTTTAACCTTAATTTGACCCACAGGGGCATGATTAAAACAATGTTATGTGACTACATATCACCAAATTAATAAATTTTAAACATATGAAACGAACATGATAAAAATAATTATTATCACACAAAAGAATAATTATTATTTAT
>JAGLDA010000199.1 GCA_023145955.1 Bacteroidales bacterium | reverse complement strand
TTTTTTATATCTTAACTAAATAATTAAGAATTACCTATTAGTTAAATACTTAGATATATGTGCGAAACTACAGTTATTAATATACAAATGCATACAAATAGAAAAGCCAGAACTAATACATAGTTCTGGCTTTATTTATTCTATTACTAATTGCTTATTATAAAGCAAATTCTTTTTTCACTTCTTCAATATAATCAAGCTTCTCCCAAGTAAATAATTCTACTTCTAATTCCAAATCACCTAAATATGAAGAATGGAATTTTTTAACTACAATTCGAGGAGTACGCCCCATATGTCCATAGGCAGCAGATTCTGAATAAATTGGATTACGCAATCCTAATCTTTCTTCAATAGCTGCTGGGCGAAGGTCAAATATTGACTCTATTTTATCAGCAATTTCTATATCTGATAGATTAACTTTTGAAGTACCATAAGTATCTACAAAAATTCCCATTGGGCGAGCTACACCAATTGCATACGACACTTGAACCAATATTTCTTCTGCTACTCCTGCAGCTACAAGGTTTTTAGCAATATGACGTGATGCGTAAGCAGCAGAGCGGTCAACTTTTGAAGGGTCTTTTCCAGAAAAAGCGCCTCCTCCGTGAGCTCCTTTGCCACCATAGGTATCAACAATTATCTTTCTGCCTGTAAGGCCAGTATCTCCATGAGGGCCACCAATTACAAATTTTCCTGTTGGGTTTACGTGGTATATAATATCATCATTAAATAATGCTTGTACATTTCTGGAAGTTAATGCTTTAACTTTAGGAATAAGGATATTAATAACATCGCTTTTTATCTTTTCCAACATAGGTTCGTCATCATCAAACTCATCGTGTTGAGTAGACACCACAATAGTGTTGATCCTAACAGGTTTATTATTATCACCATATTCAATAGTTACCTGCGATTTAGAGTCAGGACGTAGGTATGTCATATCCTTTCCTTCTCGGCGGATTTCGGCAAGCACATATACTAACAGATGAGATAACTCTAGAGAAACAGGCATATAATTATCTGTTTCGCTACAAGCATAGCCAAACATCATTCCTTGGTCACCAGCGCCTTGCTCTAGTTTTTCTTCTCTATCAACTCCCTGGCGAATATCGCTAGATTGCTCGTGTATAGCTGACAATACTCCGCAAGAGTTTCCATCAAACATATACTCGCTTTTTGTATAGCCAATTCTATTGATAACGTCGCGCGCTACTTGCTGCACATCAATATATGTATTTGAATTTACTTCGCCAGCAAGAATTACCTGACCTGTTGTTACTAGTGTTTCAACAGCTACTTTGGAGTTCTTGTCGTAAGCCAAAAAGTTGTCTATTATTGCATCAGAAATTTGATCTGATACCTTATCTGGGTGTCCTTCAGAAACGGACTCGGATGTAAATAAATATCCCATTATAATAAAGTTATTAGATTTATATTAAATAAAAAAAGTATATAAATGGAAAGGTTGCTTGTGCAGAGGTTGTTTTAGCATTTTTTCCTGTGGTTGCAAGCAATCAAATTCTTCCACGTATAAATTATAAGACTGCAAAGATAGTATTTTATTATTTATAGAGAGCTATAAATGATAATTATTTTAATGCGGTATTGGAATTATTGAGAGTTTAATTTTATATAAACCATAGCAATAAATAAATTTACTATTTTTACAATATAAATAATTGCTTAAAAATGAATCTACTGAATATTTTCACGGAATTGTTTTATCCAAGAATATGCTTGGCATGTAGCAGAAGGCTATTAGAATACGAGCAGGTAATTTGTTCTTATTGTGAAGCCGATTTGCCTAAAACTAGTTTTCATAAAAGAGAATCAAATCCTGTGGAAATTCTTTTTTGGGGTCGTTGTAATGTACATTCAGCAGCGGCATATTACAGATATATAAAACAAGGAAATGTTCAGAACCTAATTCATAATTTTAAATATAAAGGCTATCAAGAAATTGGACTCCATATTGGAGAAATATATGGTAAGCAACTAATGCAAAGCTCTAGATTTAATACTATTACTGCAATTATTCCAGTGCCATTACATCCTAAAAAAATGAAAATTAGAGGCTTTAATCAGAGTGAGGTTTTTGCTAAAGGTTTATCTAAAGGAATGGGAGTAGGTGTAAATAACAGCCTAATTAGAAATACGCATACAAGCACCCAAACTAAGAAATCGCGTTGGGATAGGCATAAAAATGTTTCAAGTATTTTTAGTATTTCTGATAGTGATGCCTTGCTTGGAAAACATGTACTTTTGGTTGATGACGTTATTACAACAGGCTCAACAATAGAATCATGTGTAAATACTTTATTGCAAATTGAAGGTGTTAAAATTAGTGTGGTTGCAATTGCCTCTGCTGCGCATTAATCAATTCAAATGCTGAATTCTAATTCTTTTAAGCCTAATAAAAAGACCAATTACTCTGCCTAGCATAAGACCAATAATAATAACCATAGAAATATCACCAATAATATGCTGGATATCCATTATCTGACACACTTTTTTTGTGATATAAAGTAATAGAATAATGACAAAATAGATTTTATCAAATGAGAATGTAATATGCGAAAACTTCTTATGTACCTGTAAAGGGACAAGTTTTCGGAGCCATAATCCAATTATAATACTAGGGATAAAAGCAAAAGATATTACCTGATAATTGATGTATCCTTTTTGCAAATCGATATATAGTGAGTGCGTAAAAAGACTTGTAAAAATAATAAGCACTATTATTTTAATCCACATTTTGGCCTTACTACGCTTCATTACTGAAGGTTCTTTCTGGCCATCACTTATTATCTTGGTATATCTTTCTTTAGTAGGCTCTTTCATTACGCCCTTCAACATAGTTTACAAAAGCTTTATTCACAACTCTAAAGCCTCCTGGGGTAGGATAATTTCCCGTAAAATACCAATCACCTTTGTCATTAGGAATAGCTTTATGTAAATTCTCTATACTTTGATAAATTATTTCCACTTCGGCATTGATAGATTTAGGAGTAAGGAGCTCACTAATTTTCTCAGAAATTTGATCGGCAGTAAATGGAGAATAAATGTCTTTTACGGCATTAATCTGCTCTTCTTTAGGTTTCTTTAATTCCTCAAGGGCTTTCTTATAAACCTTATTTATAACATCGCTCATTCCTTTATCCTTAAGCAGTGCTATTGCAGCCTGAAAAGCTATAAAGTCATTCAACTTAGCCATATCTATTCCGTAACAATCAGGGTAGCGAATTTGCGGAGCTGATGAAACAACTACTATTCGTTTTGGCCCTAGTCTATCTAAAATACGTAATATGCTCTGTTTAAGGGTTGTTCCGCGTACAATACTGTCATCTAGTATTACCAAATTATCTTTGCCTGGCTCCACTGAGCCATAAGTAACATCATAAACGTGAGCTACAAGGTCATTTCTGTCAGTATCTTGAGTAATGAATGTTCGCATTTTTGCATCTTTTACAGCAACTTTCTCCACGCGAGGTTTCATGTCCAATATTTCTTTCAGCTTACTATCAGTAATATTATTTCCTAGCTGAAGGATTTTATCTTTCTTAATTTCATTGCAATGAGCTTCCAAAGCTTGAGCAAGTCCTCTAAAGGCTACCGAAGCAGTATTAGGAATATATGAAAATACGGTATCTTGAATATTATAATTCAAGCTTTTCATCACTGCAGGAACTAATAATTTACCTAGCTTCTTACGCTCTTTGTAAATATCTATATCAGTACCTCTGGAGAAATAAATTCTCTCAAAAGAACAAGATTTACGTTCTGTAGGTTCAAGAATTTGCTGCTCTACAAACTCTCCATTTCGTTTTACGATTAAAGCATGTCCAGGTTTTATTTCTTGAATTTTGTCAGCAGAAAGGTTGAATGCAGTTTGTATAACTGGTCGCTCAGATGCAGCAACAATAATCTCATCATCGTGATACCAATATGCGGGACGAATTCCTGCAGGGTCACGTAAAATGAAAGAATCACCATGCCCCATCATTCCAGCCATGGCATAGCCACCATCCCACGATTTTGCAGATTTTTGCAGAATATCAGGGATATTAATCTCATCCATAATCTTATCAGTCATGGATTTTTTTGTAAACTCTCCCTTATATTTATTGTAAATATCTGTTACAGCCTCATCTTGAAAATGTCCAATCTTCTCCATAACGGTAATGGTATCAGAAGTCTCTACTGGATGCTGACCTAGTTCTATAAGGTTTTCAAAAAGTTCGTCAACATTGGTAAGGTTAAAATTACCTGCTACTGTTAATGTGCGAGTCTTCCAGTTGTTATGTCGAATAAAGGGGTGTAAATAACGCTCCTCATTGCCACCAAAAGTACCATAACGAAGGTGAGCAAGAAAAACCTCTCCTGTAAAATCAGCATTCTCCTTAAGCCAGTTTACATCAGCCAATTTGCTAGGATCTATCTTCTGAATATCAGCATATTGCTTATTTATTCTAGCAAAGATATCCTTTATTGGGCTTTCGGCAACAGAACGAACTCTATTAATATATCGCATACCTGGAGGGGTATCTAGTTTTATATTAGCAATTCCCGCACCATCTTGACCTCTATTATGCTGCTTTTCCATAAGCAAATACATCTTATTTAGTCCATAAAAAGAGGTGCCATATTTTGCTTGATAATACTCTAAAGGCTTTAGTAATCTTATAAATGCAATTCCGCATTCGTGCTTAATTTGATCGCTCATGTTTTTCGGTTTGTTATGGGCTGCAAAAGTAGTATTTTTTTTAATGTAATGGCCTGTAGAACGCTCTATTGTTATTATTTCACAAATAAACTTGATTGCTATTTTATTTTAACAAAAGTGTTAATAAATGAAATTTTTAACTATATTTGCGTAATAATTTAACATATCCTTATTATAATGAAAATGAACACAATTACAGTTAGCGACTCGGTAGGTGAGATAGTAAGTAGAAAGCCATTTTTAGAAGAAGCTCTAGCTTCGGGCTTAATTAATTTAAGTTCATTGGCTAGAGATATACATGCAGAGGTTGTTGAACGAATGGATAAGGAAGTAAAGCATGGTGCGATAGTAATGTCGCTAAAACGACTTAAGCCTGATGTTAATTATCAAATTAATGAGCGCATAAAAAAAGTTGTAGATTTAATGGGAGATATCACAGTGAGATCCAATCTAGCGGATTTTACTTACAGAAATTCTGATACTCTTACTTCAAATCAAATGAGACTGTTGGCAATTATAAGTAAAAGAAAAGAGATATTTTATACCCTTTCGCAAGGAATATACGAAACTACAATAATTCTCAGCAATATTATTGAAGATGAGGTGAATGAGATTTTTAAAGACGAATATCTTACTTTTAGAATTGATAACCTATCCTCAATTACAATAAAATTGCCTGAAGAAAACACCTCTGTTTTTGGAGTTTACTATCATATTCTCAAAAAACTAGCCTACGAAGGAATTAATATCCTAGAGATTGTTTCTACTACTCATGAGTTTACTATTATTGTAAACGACCATGATGTTGATGCTGCATTCTCTGTTCTAAAAAGGCTTAAGCACGATAATATTTAATATTGATAATATATAC
>JAGLDA010000198.1 GCA_023145955.1 Bacteroidales bacterium | reverse complement strand
TTTTAAAACACTGCCTTTTTTATTTGTAAAAAAAATCTTATGAATTATTATATCATAATAAATATGCGTAATCAGCGTCTAAAATATATTTAATTTACGAGAATCCAAACAGATAATTTTTGAGCTTTTATTGTAAACGCCTATTTATTTTTTGTCATTTACTTAGAGTGTTTATAATCTTCAATATTTATTTCATTATTGCAAAAATAATACTCATCGGCAATATTATTGGAACAAACCACCACAATTCTATCTTTTCGATATTGCTCTATTAATGCCTTATACCAACTTATGCCTTTATGGTCGAGGTTAGATATGGGTTCGTCGAGAAAGAGCGCATCAGAGCTTGTTATTATAGCCAGAGCAAGTTTCAAGCGTTGCTTCATACCAGAAGAGAAGTTTCTTACAACCTTGTCTTTCCACTGCTCAAGATAGCAAATCTTAAGAAATTCGTCACGAGAAATATTATTATAGAATGTTTTAAGCTTTAGGTGAAAATCTACCACTTCGGCAAGAGTAAATTCTTCGGGCAATTCCATATATGGTGATGCTATGCTTATATGCTTATAAACTTTTTCATCATCCAGTACATCGTCATCAGAATAGTATTTTACTTTTCCTTTGGAGGGGGTAAGTATGGTAGCAAAAACTTGTAATAGAGTAGATTTTCCAGAACCATTGGAACCTAGAATTACATATGCATTATTTGTGATTAAAGTATAGGATAAGTTCTTAAAAACCCATTCTTTAATATAGCGTTTGCTAGTATTATCTACTATAATTTTATTCAAAATATACTGGAGTTTTTTAAAAAAGCTCATTAATTATTCATCAATGAGCTTTTTTTTTATCAAAATAGTATTATCTATTATTATAACCTCTCATAATTCCTCTTTTGGAATTAGTAATAAATGAAATAATTTCATCACGCTCAGTACTTGCGGCCATCTCGGCCTCAATGATCCTAACTGCCTGAGACACATTGTTTTTCTTTTGAAAAAGAATTCTAAATATTGCCTGTATCTCATTAATTTTAGCAGAAGTATAACCTCTACGACGCAGACCAATAGAGTTGATTCCCACATAAGAAACTGGCTCGCGGCCAGCCTTAGCAAATGGTGGTACATCTTTACGAACGAGTGAGCCTCCAGAAATCATACTATGAGCACCAATATTTACAAACTGATGTACAGCAACCATTCCTCCAACTATAGCAAAATCCTCAACGGTAATATGACCGGCTAAAGTTGTAGCATTAGCAAGGATACAATTATTGCCAACAATACAATCGTGAGCAATATGCACATAAGCCATTATCAGATTATTATCGCCAATTACTGTTTCCATATTGGCAATTGTACCTCTATTTACAGTTACAAACTCTCTAATAATATTATTATCGCCAATACGAACAATACTCTCTTCTCCTTCAAATTTCAAGTCTTGAGGAACGGCAGAAATCACTGCTCCAGGAAAAATTTTATTATTTTTTCCAATTCGGGCACCTTCCATAATTGTAACATTGGATCCTATCCAAGTACCTTCACCTATTTCAACATTTTTATCGATAAAAACAAACGGCTCAACAACTACTGTTGAAGCTAATTTTGCCTGTGGGTGTACGTATGCTAATGGTTGATTCATAATTATATTTTTTATTTATTTTTTACAATTTGTGCAAGCAATTCTGCCTCCATTACTACTTTATCACCAACCCATGCTTTTCCTCCCATATGGCATAATCCACGACGTATTGGAGAAAGTAACCTAAGATCAAAAACAATAGTATCTCCAGGCACAACTTTTTTACGAAGGCGAACATTATCCATTTTTAAGAAATATGTGCTATAGCTATCTGGGTCGTCGAGCTGGCTTAATACTAATATGCCTCCTGTTTGCGCCATTGCTTCTACTTGTAGTACTCCAGGCATAACTGGCTCTTCTGGGAAATGACCCACAAAAAAATCTTCATTACCACTAACGTTTTTAACCCCAATTACGGAATCACTGGTAACCTCCATTATTTTATCAATTAGTAAAAATGGATTACGATGTGGTAGTAGTCTTTTAATATCATTAATGTCATATAGTGGCTCAGCATTAAGATTTATCTTAGGTGGGCCATCATTATGACGTTTTATATGCGAGCGTATTTTTTTAGCGAAAGCTACATTAGATTCATGACCTGGTCGGCTAGCAATTACCCTACCTTTAATAGGCATTCCTACCAATGCTAAATCACCGATTACATCAAGTAGCTTATGTCGTGCAGCTTCGTTATCAAATTTAAGCTCAAGGTTGTTTAATATGCCTTTTTGCATAACTTCCACAGTTGGCTTATTAAATAAAGTTGCCAATCGCTCAAGCTCGGCATCAGACACTTGCTTATTTACAAATACAATAGCATTACTTAAATCGCCACCTTTAATAAGGTTGTTGTCAAGTAAATACTCAAGCTCGTGTAAGAAAACAAAAGTACGACATGGAGCAATTTCTTTGGCAAAATCATCATAGTTATTTAATTCTGCATTTTGAGTTCCCAAAACAGCAGTATTATAATTTATCATTGTAGAGATACGGCGTGTATCATCAGGAATAATAGTCATTTCAGTATTTCGTTTTTCATCAGTATAAGAAATTACTTCCTTAAGATCAAAGTAGTTTCTTTCTTCTTCGTACAGTTTTAATCCTACTTTTTGAAGAATATGAACATAGTAGAAAGAACTTCCATCAAGGATTGGAGCCTCTTCCTGATCCATCTCTACTATAACATTGTCAATATTTAACCCAACTAATGCTGCTAATACATGCTCAATGGTAGTAACCCTAGCGCCTTTATATTCTAATGTTGTGCCTCTAGAGGTATCAACAACATAGTCAACCAGTGCTTCAAATTCAGGTTTTCCTTCCATATCTACCCTACGAAATACATATCCTGTATTTGCTGGTGCTGGTAGGAATCGTAAATTAACTTCGCTGCCTGTATGTAAGCCTATGCCTGATATACTTACTTCTTCAGCTATTGTAGTTTGTTTTTCACTCATTTTCTTTTGTTAAAATTTTTTATAAAGATGGCGCAAAAATAATGATTATTTCTTATATGGCCTTCTATGAATATTATATTTTCAATTATTAATAGTTAATAACTATTTGCTTATTTATTGTTATGTTTGTGTGAATAGGGTTTCTGTTTCTCCAACTTCCAAAAGGCTTTTTCTTCCCATTATTATTGCTCTATTATCGGCAATATGTCCAGCAGGAAAATTAAAGCAAACGGGATATTTATAACGCTTTGTTCTTTCAAAAATTATTTCTTCAGCAGATTTTCCAAAAGGGATTGGATTATCATTCATTTGATTCATCCCTCCAACAATTAGCCCTTTAATATTTCGCAGCTTTTCGTTTCGTTCTAGATTCATCATTATTCTATCAATATGGTAGAGGTATTCATCTAAATCCTCAATAAAAAGTATGCTATTACGTGATTTCACTTCACTTTTAGAGCCTAATAATGAATATAAAATTGATAAATTTCCGCCACTAATGGGAGCTTGTATCAATCCTGGTCTATTGTATGCATGGCTAGCAAAAGTATAATTTGTGTGGCCATTAAATAGAGCTTCTTTTAGTGATGATATAGCCTCTTCAGTAATGTATGATGTACCAAAGTTTATTGGCATAGCAGCGTGTATGCTCTCTGTATTGCATACTCTTTGTATTTGTGAATGAAGCACGGTAACATCACTATAACCCACAATCCATTTAGGATTTCGGCAGAATGCAGCCCAATTTATTTGATCAATAATTTGTACTGTACCATATCCTCCCCTGGCGCAAAAAACTGCCTTAATATCAGGGTCGTTTATCATATTTTGCAAATCATGTGCTCTTTGCTTTTCAGTGCCAGCAAATTGATTATCAATTGCATGAAGATTTTTACCCTTAATAACTTGTAAACCCCACTCTTTGAACTGATTAATGGCAGGCTGTACTTCTTCTGCACTAATCTTTCGTGCTGTAGATACTATTCCTACTTTATCGCCTTCTTTTAAGTATTTGGGTGTAAACATGCAACAAAGGTATAGAATATATTGATAGCAAAGTGCAATAAGTAATTTAAAATACTCTAAAAGATGTATTTACAATTAGAAATTATAAGTTTATGAAAAGAAAGCAGACAGGATTTATTTTTCATTAACACCCATACCAAAAAGGGCGTAGTCGTATTTTATTGGATCATCAGCATCAAGTAATCTTAGGTTAGCAGTTAGTTCTTCTACCGCTTTCCAATCACTTTGTTTGCGTTGCAAAAGATTAAATTTGCGCCCCATTCTGCCGCTATGCACATCCAATGGAATCATAAGTACACTTGGGCTAATTTTAGACCATAAGCCAAAATCTACACCTTTAGCCGATGAGCGAACCATCCAGCGCAGGTACATATTTATTCTTTTTGCAGCAGAGCCTTTTTGTGGATTTCCTATATGTTTTTCACTACGTTTTAGGTGAGGAATTTCGGTAAATACTTCTCTAAAATAAGTAATACTTTTCTTCATATCATCGGGATATTTTGAGAAAACAGCCTCCAATCCTCCATGGTTTTGATAGATATTGCGGAGTGAATACATAAAAAATAAACAATCGTCGCCATTGAAAGTGCGATATACAAAATTTGTAAATCTCTTAAAATCTTCCTCGGGGGCATTCATTACAAAATCATAAGGTTGCCAATTCAGTAGCTCCATCCATAATAATGATTTTTTAATAATTTGAGGACGCTGTCCCCAGGCTAAAGTTGCTGCTATAAGTCCGGCAATTTCTATATCCTCTTTTTTAGTGAATTTTCGAGGAATTTGTATGGGGTCGTTATCAATAAACTCCAGCTGTTCATAATTTTGAGCTGAGGCATTTAGTATTTGCTTTGTGTTTGTAGTTATCATAGCTTATTTCACAGTACCGTTAAACTCCAGAATAGGTATTCTTTTATTAATCAATAATTCTTGTTACGCTAGAAATAGTTTGCCCAGTGAATATTCCAATGGCATCTTCTCCTTTAATATTGGATATTGGATTGCCAGGTGCGGCTGAAAATCCTCCGCCTCCATTGGTCATGGCAAAAACTTTATAATAATCTAATGAGAATTCGTCAATAGATAATAAATCCACTCTTACAGTATCACCTATTTGAACCTCGGTATGCATAAATGGGTATGCAATTTGTTCTCCATCAAAAGCATCGTCACGGGTAATATATAAGCCTCCCATATTAGTGCCATTTACAAAAATCCTAAAGCGGTAATTATTAGCTTCACCAGCTATATCGTTAAAAAAACAAATTACAGAAAGGCCTTCTTTTGGAGGGCCAAAAGGTAGTTTTGTTGCCACTATTGAATCTAGTCCAACAAAATTTGGAATGCTTGTTTCGGCAGTAATATCTATTCCTTCAATAGTAGTCTCTATTGACCAATTTGTGCTCTTATCCGCGTTATTTATTATTGCAGAATAGTTTTGGAGAGCACTGTCGGCATGCCAATCCAATTTAAATCGATTGCCACTTTCATTAATCGCGTAAATAGTCTGATTTTCTATTACATCAATAGTATTATCTTCAAATACACTTGATGACCTACTTAACTTTACAAATACTTTTTGAATACTATTTACATCTTCATAATCTTGAATATATGCATCTACCACAATTTTTGGGTCAGCTTCATTCAAGTCCACGTCAATAACTTTAGTGCATGATGCTAATATTACTAGTATTGATAGGTATATAATTGTTCTTATCTTCATTTTCTTAAAACTTAAAATTATAACTTACTGATGGTATCCATCTAAATAATGATAGCTGAACTGCTTCTGTATTATTAGGATTATTGGCAGAAGTTCTAAAGCTAATAGAGTATGCATTCTCACGTCCATACACATTATAAACTGAAAAATTCCAGCTGGATTGAATTCGTTTTCTAACCTTTTCGAGTTTACCAGTTTGGATATTCAATTTATGAGTATATTCTTTTGCATTCCAGTTTATACCAAAATCTAGTCTATGATAATCGGGCATACGATAGCCATTTCGTTCGGTATAGTAGTTATAGGTCATTCCATCAATTATATATTTTGCTGAAGGAAATGTAACGGCGCTTCCCGTATAAAAAACCCATGTAGCTGCAATATTTAGTCGCTCTGTAATATCAAACATTCCTACAATGGAAAAGTCGTGAGTTCTATCTTGGCGAGCAGGGTAAAATGTATTACTATTTATTTCTTCAAATTGCTTTTCTACTCTAGATAGAGTATAAGAAGTCCAACCAGTAAATCTACCTATACGTTTTTTAAACATTAGCTCTAATCCATATGCTCTTCCATCACCAAAAATTAAATCGCCTTCTAAATACGGATTGAAATTCACTTCAGCACCAACCCTATAATCTATAGCATTCTGAATTTTCTTATAGTAAATTTCAGCGGAGAATTCATAAATGTTATTCTTAAAATTGCGAAAATATCCAAGAGCTACTTGGTCGGCAATTTCGGGCTTTACGTTATTAGAGCTAGGTAGCCATACGTCAGTAGGAGTGCTACTTGTGGAGTTAGATACCAAGTGCAAATATTGATAAGTACGTGCATAAGAGGCTTTAACAGAACTTTTGGGATTAATAATGTAAAGCATATTTACACGAGGGGCTAATCCATTAAAAGAAGCTACTTTTTCGTTTTTTGTATAATTTGCAGTATCTAGAAGTTCTCCATTTGTATCAAAATTATAAATTGTACCAGGACCTATTTGTGTGAAATTAGAATATCGCAACCCATAAGTAATCTGAAAATATTTGCCAATTTTTTGCTCATTGGATATATATAATGCACTTTCTAAGCTATACCTATCTTCTAATGTATTGTCGGGCTGGATTACATCATCAACTTTCAAATCGCCAGGGCTAAATGTATGATGAATTAAATTTCCTCCAAATCTAAGTTTGTTATTATTATTGATAAAATATTGTAAATCTTCTTTAATATTAAAATCTACTATCTCGGAGCCCGCCTCTATTTTTTTATTGTTGAAACTAGCTTTAAATACATAATTATAATCGCTATACAGCACAGTAGTATTCGAAAAAAGCTTTGAGTTGAAAATATGATTCCATCTGAAAGTGGCAGTTTTATTTCCCCAATCAAAACCAAAATCCTCATTAAAACCAAACTTATCACGACCGAGGTAACCTGATAAAAAAATCCTGTCTTTATCGCTTATTTTGTAATTTGCTTTTACATTGAAGTCGTAAAAGAATAGTGTGCTCTTTTTCTGCTCCTCACTAGTAGAAAAAACAAGAAATATATCGGCATAAGTACGTCTTCCACTTACTATAAATGAGCCTTTATCTTTTACTATAGGCCCTTCAATACTTAACTTTGAAGAGATTAACCCAATTCCTCCAGAAGCATGAAAGGTTTTGTTATTTCCTTCTTTCATTTTTATATCCATTACTGAGGATAGTCGGCCGCCATATTGGGCAGGAGTTCCTCCTTTATAGAGTTTTACATCTTTTAGAGCGTCAGAATTAAATACAGAGAAAAAACCCATCATATGAGATGCATTATAAACGGGAGCTTCGTCGAGGAGAATTAAGTTCTGATCGGCACTGCCACCACGAACAAAGAATCCTGCTCCACCATCGCCTTCACTTTTTATTCCTGGTAGTAGTTGTATAGTTTTCATTACATCACGCTCTCCAAAAAGAACGGGTATTTTTTCAACTTCTTTTATGGAAACCTTACTTACACTCATTTCGCTACTGGTAACATTGGCATCGGAGCGTTCTCCTGTAATTTCTACTCCTTTTATCTGCCTTGAGGATGAGCTAAGTTCTACATTTTTTGTAAGATTTGTTTTAATGGAAACCTTTATGGATTTAAGCTGAAAGCCCACATAACTATATTCTAGAGTGTAATTTCCTTGGGGCAACGATAGGGAATAAAAACCATAAACATTGCTTATGGCTCCTAATGTTGGCCTTTCTTTTACCCTTACCATTGCGCCTATTAAGTCCTCTCCACTGCTAGCATCCGCAATTGTTCCGCTAACACTATACTGCTTTTGAGATTGTGCAAATAGATTGCTTGACAATAATGACAAAACTATACTTGCTAACAAAAACTGTTTTATTATAAAAATTATTTTCACGTTTATTCTTCGGTTTTATTTACTTTAGTTTCTTCTTTAGATTCTTTAATTTTGTATTCCCAATTACGAATGTCTTCTATGGATGTATCATGCTTATATGTTATCTTCTCATAATCAACAAGCCCTCTATCATTATAATTATATGTTGTTATTTGTGTTCCTCTAGTATCATATCGTGATGCCGATATTATTTTATCCATTCCATCGTATGTATAACTATCTACTTTACTAATTTCGCCATCTTTGTTTGCAACAGTCTTTTGAATTAGATACCCATTAGCATTATAGTTCATTTTAATAATATAATGCTTATAGCTGTCTGCAGATTTTATTTTAAGAATATTACCAATTCTGTTTCCTTTAGAGTTGTAGCTGTATATATTGCTTTCTATAAGATTGCTATCAGAATACTCCTTCTTGCTCAATAGTTCTCTTTTATCGTTATATTCAAAACTATCAATAAGTATTGTAGAATTATCCTCACAGTTTAAATGGCATATAGTTTTTGCTATGGTCTTAAGTCCTTTATTATTATATGAATATTCAGTAGTGCTTTTTAATTTATTATTTATATAGAGCTCTTCTTTTGTTATTTTATCACCAGCATTATCAAAAAAACTACTCTTCAATTCCGAATAGTCGGATAGTAATTGCTCGAAATTGTAAATGCAATTGCCATAAATATCAAATTTCTTTTCTTGCATTATCGTTAATGATCCATCAGGGCTGTATATTTTAATACTTATGATGCTGTCATTTATTATAGCATGTTTTTTCCTTTTTATTTGCAGCTCTTCATTAGAGTATAAAAGTTTGCCCATTTTTTCCATTACCAGAGGTACTTGCACTGCATTAGGATACTTCTCTATGAAAGAGCTGTATTCTTCAGCACTATTTATATTTATAGCAGATTCATAAGCCAACGAATCGCGAATTGTAGTTACTCGTGCTGAATATTCGGAGTTTGGATAAAGATTAATAAAATTCTCACAAACTTTAATGCTTTTAAATCTTTCAACATTATTGTATGAATTGATAATTCCCTTGCCTTGAAGCTCATGCGCTTCTTTGGAATTAGGATATTTGGCAATAAAACTATCAAAAGCAAATTGGCTATTTATTTTAAGAGCGTATGCATAATCAATTTCTTTTAATTTTTTCTTAGCCACCCTTACTTGTGGTGCATTTGGGTATGTATCAATAAATTTTTGATAATCTTGCTTTTGGTTTTTTGCTTGACATTCGCTCCAAGCCAAAGTGAACAAAATTGTTTGTGCTTGAGAATACTCATTGCTGTTGGGATAATCATCACAAAAACTTTTATATGCAGAAATAGTATTAAAATCAATAGCAATATTGTAGGCTTTAGTATTTCTAAGATCTTTTACCTGATTATGATATTTAGAATTTTCGCATTTATCAATATGTTTTTGATATGCCTTTACTTCATCTTCGGCCTTTACTTGATTAAATAGTAATTGATCAATAACAGCGAATTCATTCTCTATTGCAACATCATTAATATACTTCTTGTATTTTTTTTTCAGCTTCTCATCACAACTTTCAAAATCTTTCTTTGCATTTGTAATGCTTTCGAAGGCTCTATACATGTCCTCATTTCGGAGGCTAGTGTTTCTGTAAACTATAGCCATACCATATTCTCCAATAGCTTTGGTGTCAGCATTATTGATGGCACTATTAAAAATAATCCTTGCAGAAGTATAGTTGTCATCATCAATAGCGCTAAAAGCTTTCTTAATATTTTGGCCAACGACCAACTGACTAAGAAATAATAAAACTAAGGAAAAAAGAATTTTTTTTGTCATTCAAATTGAATTTTATATGTAGCAGACAAAGTTATATATATTATCAGTAGTAAGCATATTTAATTGTATTGCAGATTAATACTTTTATTAATGACAAAAACTAAGGTGAATATTAATAATAGATTAGTAAATGGTTAAATATTATTACTTTTGTAGATGTTATTAAAAAGCAATAATTATGGCAATTCAAAAATACATTAGTGATATTAAAACAGTAAATTCGGATAGCGAAACAGTATATAATAGACTTTCTAATCTGGATTTTTTAAATTCAATGTTTGGCCCAGAGAATATGTCTCGTGCTAAAGAGCAGATGGGTGATAAAGCAAAAGGGATGGATATACAGAATTTTACTGCGGATAGAGATTCCTGCTCTTTTGATTTGCCTCCAATCGGAAATATTGCTTTACATATTGAAGAGAGAGAAGAGTATAAGTTAGTAAAGATTGTAAGTGATGATAGTACCAAATTTGATTTTAAATTATGGATTCAACTTATCCCTTCTGATGAACTGAATTGTAAAATGCGAATTACATTACACGTTGAATTGAATATGATGATGAAAATGATGGTAGGCAAAAAACTAGATAAAGGAATTAACCAAATTGCTGACGGCATTGCCAATATTCCTTATGGTACGATTTAAGT
>JAGLDA010000197.1 GCA_023145955.1 Bacteroidales bacterium | reverse complement strand
GGCTATTATTCTCTTGCCGATATGTATCCAAAGTTTCATATTACTCATATTACTTATAAAAATAATCCTATTTTTCCGGCAACGGTGGTTGGGATTCCACCACAAGAGGATGTTTTTATTGGCTTGGCAACTGAGCGTATGTTTCTTGCTCCCATAAAAATGACGATGGTTCCTGAAATTGCTGATATGCACATGCCTATGGAAGGGGTTTTTCATAATATAGTATTGAATAGTATTAAGAAAAAATATCCTGGCCAAAGTATGAAAGTTATGAGTGCTTTATGGGGTGCTGGCCAAATGATGTTTAATAAATACCTTGCTGTATTTGATGAGGATGTTAGCCTTACTGATTATAAAAAATTAATTGCGGAATTTGTAAAAAACACTCATCCAATAAATGATGTGTTATTTAGCCGTGGACCAATGGATGTACTTGACCACGCTAGCGAAAAGTTTGCCATAGGGGGGAAAATGGGTTTTGATGCTACCAGAAAAGATAGTTTAGATAATCCAAAACCTAGCATTTGGAAAGAGCAAATTATGAAAATTGAGAATGTACTATCTGTTAATTCTGACTTTATAGAACAGGGCTTAGGAGTACTTATTATTAGGCTCAAAAAAACCAAGAATATATCTAGAAAAGTAGCTCAAGAGCTTTATAAGGACAAGATGATGGAGAATATCAAGTATATAGCTTTTGTAGAAGAGGTAGCTATTACCAGTGATTATGGTGATATTATTTGGCGATTGGCAAATAATTCTGATCCAAGTCGCGATTGTTTTTATGTATATGATGAGTTAGGAAAAGCCCAATCGACATTGTTTATTGATGGCTTGAGAAAAAATAAGGAATGTGATAATTTTGAACGCCTATGGCCTAATATTGTTACTATGGACGAAGCTACTATAGAGCTAGTGGATAAGCGATGGGCTGAATATGGCTTGGGTGACTTTATAAAATCGCCATCAATAAAATATCGTAAGCAATTGTATAAAGGAGGGGCAGTGGCTGAGTAAAATTATTTCTACTAATAGAGAAACTATAGGTTATTAAAATCTTAAAATATAATTATAATGAAAACGATAACAATTATTGCAGTATTCATTAGTTTAATGGCTTTTAATACCACTAAAGCATCGAGTTTTGTTGGTGGTGATATAACATACACTTGTTTAGGTGGACATACATACAAGATTGCCTTTACGTATTACCAAGATTGCAGTGACTCTGTTGTGCCTACCCAACAATTAATTTATTTTTCTTGTTCATCTCATCCAGCTCTTGACTTTACAGCATATTTAACTAAGGTTGCTAATACAGGGCAAGAAATAAATTTAGGTTTCTCATGCGATTCTACCACATGTGAAGGAGGAAGTGATTTTGGTGTGAAAGAGTTTATTTATGAAGGAATAGTGACACTGCCTAACGTAGATTCATGGAAAATTACAGCCAGTGGTTGTTGTCGAAATTCTGTAACTTCTGTGGCAGGAGGAATGACTAATACATGGTTTGTGGAATCGATGCTAAATAATGCTGTAGCTCCTTGTAATAGTTCAGCTACATTTTCAAATATACCAGTAGTTTTTAGTTGTATCGACAAATATTCTACTTATTATCATGGAGCTATAGAAGCTGATGGTGATTCCTTAGTTTATTCTTTTATAGTGCCTAAGACAAATGGTGCAGATACAGTTTCTTATAATTCTCCGTGGTCTGCTGCAAACTTTCTAAATACTTCATCTGTAGGGTTATTATTGAATCCAATTACTGGTGGTATTGGTTTTGAGCCAAATACTATAATGTCGAGTATTACTGGGATAAAAATTGAAGAATGGAGAACAATAAATGGAGTTGCCACATTAATAGGCTATACTACTAGAAACATGCAGTTTCACGTAAAACCTTGTCTAAATGAAATTCCAGTTTTATCAGGAATAGATACTTTAAATACCCATACGTATAGCTCAAACGATACTATTTATAATATGCAATTTAACTTGGGGCAAACAATTGATTTTGATATTAATGGATATGATGCAGATACTGTAAAGTCAGGCTGTGATGTGCATGCAGAGGCATTTTCCATAAGTTGGAATAATGAAATCCCATCAGCAGTATTTACCACTTTTTACAACCAATCCGATTCTGCATATGCACATTTCTCTTGGCTACCAAGCTTTGGCGATGTGGCAAGCTCACCTCATTGTTTTACCGCTACAATTAATGATGGTGCAGCACCATATATAGGGTCTAAAACATATACTTATTGTATAACTGTTACATCTGGAGTAGGAATAGCTGGTATTGAAACAAGTTCTAAAGTGAAAATATTTCCTAATCCTTCCTCAGGTATTTTTGAGATTAGTTATAAAACTAATTCTCAGAATAATTGCTATATTTATATTCATAGCATAGATGGAAAAGAGGTATATAATGAGGTTTGGAAACAACCAAATATGCAAAACGAGCATAAATTAAACATAAGTCATTTGCCTAATGGTTTGTATTATATAAGCCTTAATCAGAATGATGAAATTCTTAGTTATAAAATTATTATAGAGAAGTAAAAGCTTACTTATTAGTATTATTACATCTTAAATTTGATTCCAGCATAAATAGTACGAGGCATAATAGGGCCATATACATAACCGGCATCACGGCCAATACCATAATCAAAATCTGATTGATAGCTATTTAAGAAGTTTTTAACCCCACCAAAGAACTCCATTTTTACTTCTTTATTGAGCTTTAATTTATAAGCTAACTTTAGATTTAAGGCAAAGAAATTTTGAGTTTCAACCAGCTTTTCAGTATTTATAGAACTTCCATCAGAATAATTTCCACCAGCTAGGTGGGGAACATACATTTTGCCAGTATAATTTGCAGAAAATGATGTTGTAAAATTATTAATAGGCTCATAAGTAGCTATTATATAACCATAAGAACTTGGTGTGCGAGTAATCTCATTGCTCACGCTTGCCGTATCTTCTCCCCACTGTTGTTCGCTATCGTATTTGCTCCCCTGAATTGTTCCTCCCAATTGGAAAAATAGTTTTCGTGAAGGTGCTGTGGTAAATTCTATATTTGTTCCATAAACCTTAGCTCCATCTTCGGCATTTGTTCTCACAGAATAAACGGTTCCATCTCCAACTACATCAAAGCTGGTAACAAAAGGATTCATTAGCTCAGTATAGAAACCTTCTACCAATAATTCCACATCCCAATTTCCGAAATAGTTATCGTAACGTACAGATCCACTGAATGATTGAGAGCGTTCCTCTGTTAAGTCTGGGCTATTAATATGTAATACTCTTCGTGCTCCTGATGCTTCAATATGTAGGTCTTCATCAAAAATCTGCGGTGCACGATATCCTGTAGAGTATGATACTCTTAGCTGAAGGTTTTTTGTTAAATCGTAAAGGATATTTCCTCTAGGATTGAATGCCGTTCCCGATATATCTGTATGTCCTTTATCTAAATCTTTTATATTATAGTGGTCAACTCTTACTCCAAGAAGTATTTTAAGCTTGTCGTAGTTTATTTGGTATTGTGCATAGCTTCCAATGGTATTTACCATTTGCTTGGCAACAGTATTGTTGTCAATAGTATCAGCGCCAAGTTTTATATCTTCAATTTTATCATTTAGATTTTCGATACCAACAGTTAAACCTCCTTTAGCTCCCAAGAAGCTATCAATATTTCCTACATACTGAACTCCAGCAACAGATGTTAGTCCAGTAGTTTTGCCATAGGCATAAGGGTCTTTCATTGCGCCATAGTACGAATCTCTATTTACATTTTGTGCTGAAATATATGCTGATAACTTATTGTATTTCTTGGTATTTGTAAATATCTCGTAAGTTATTCCTGCACTATTATTATTATGTTGAAGTACTTCGGCAATATTAGCCTCATGAGGTAGGTAGTTAAATCTATCGCCACCTCTACGTATTTCAGAAAGGTTGTGGTATTCTAAACTTAAACGGCTTTTATTATTAGGTTTATAATAAGCTTGAAATCCAGCAGATGTATTTTTAAGTTCTACTAATTCAGAAATGCCATCATTATTAGCATCCCAATGATCACGGTCGTTATGAAGTCCGAAAAGAAAAACCCCAGCTTTCATATTATCACTTACTATGGCACCATTAAAGTTTATTTTATTATCCATAGCAATATTATCGCTACTGCTACCAACTCCTATGGCAGAGCTTTTAGCCGATATTTCGAAAGTGTTACTTATGGGGTCTTTAGTAATAATGTTTACGGTACCACCTATGGCATTTCCTCCAAAAAGAGCCGAACCACCACCACGTACAACTTCTATTCTTTCTACCATTTCTGTAGGAATTTGCTCGAGACCATAAACTCCTGCAAGACCGCTGAATACAGGTCGTGAATTTACTAGAATTTGTGAATATGCTCCTTCTAATCCATTCATTCGTAACTGAGTAAAACCACAGTTCTGACAGTTAGACTCAACCCTTAGGCCGGGAGTAAAGCTTAGTCCATCGGCAACAGTATTTGATTCTATAGCTTCCATTTGCTTTGGTGATATTGCCGAGATAATTAGTGGTGCATCTTTTCTATTCATCTGATTTCTGTCTGCAGATACTACCACTTGCTCAGTCATTATTGCGTCAAAATGCATTACAAAATATAATTCTTTAGCTGTATTGTCAACCGTAGTAATTGTTTTTTCTATGGTTTTAAAACCCATAGACGATGCCACAACGGTAATTTCGCCAATTGGTAAATCAGTAAAATAGTAATGCCCTGTGGCATCGGTTGCAGTTCCTATGGTTGTTCCTTTTATAATAATATGTACGTAAGGAATATGTTCGCCAGTTTCGGCATCCTTTACATCGCCAAAAAGCATAGCGTCTGATGTTGGAGGAGCTGCTTGAGCAAATATTGTAATATTGATAATTACAAAAAATAGTATTAGTATATACCTCATAAGGCTTGTATATTTAAGTAGTTGCATAATAATTTAATTCTAATAGTTAAATACTTTTCACACTATTGTATGTGATAAATTAACTTCTGCGAAGAACTAATTATTATGTCAAATGGAAATACCTAGATGTTGGTAATTTTGGATTTATTTATAGTGTTTTAATAGACGCAGATTAATCA
>JAGLDA010000196.1 GCA_023145955.1 Bacteroidales bacterium | reverse complement strand
TAATCTTCAATCAATAATAGACCATTCCCAATTCTTTTTAATTCTTAATTCCTAATTATTTTCAATTCTTAATTCTTTTCAATTCCTAATTAACCAATTTCCACCTCTCATCTTATCATTTACCAAATCAAAATTAAATTCTTGGATAAAGCTTTTAATCCTTTGTTGCTTATTAGTAATTGTATCGCCTTTAGCATTTAGAACTTTATTAAGCGTTGTATGTAGTATTATAGAATCGTTGGATGGGTTAAATTGTAAAATATCATTTCCAGAAATATATTGATAAATACCATTATTATACGATATAGACTCTCGGTATTTTGATTCAGTGAATATGCTGTTCCCCAATGAGTAGAATGACTCTGGATAATTCAAATAGTCCAATATTGAAGGTAAAATATCTATTTGCTGGGTAGTTTTATCAAAATTTCCTATTAGCGAATCGCTAGGCATATAATATAGAATAGGAATGGCATACTTCCCTCCCTCATTATTATAATTTTCGTCGGTAACTTCAGAAGTATGGTCAGCAGTTATTACAAATAAAGTATTACTAAACCAAGATGTGTTTTTGGCTTTCTCAAAAAACTGTTGCAACGCATAATCGCTATAGGCTATACTTTGTTGTATTTCACCTTTTCCTTTGGGAAACTTACCTTCAAATTCTTTGGGAATAGTGTAAGGGTGGTGTGCCGAAAGCGAGAATATAGAAGCAAAGAAAGGTTCAGGTTTTTTTGATAGCTCTTCTTCGAAAAAGCTAAAAAACTTATGGTCAAATATTCCCCATTTACCATCAAAATCCATTTCATTATTATACTCATTGCGCCCATAATAATTATCGAAACCTATGGATGCCATAAAATTGCTAAAGCCCATGGTCCCATTATTGCCACCATGAAAGAAAGACGATGAATAAGCTTGATTTTTTAACAAACTTGCTAAGCTATTTATTCTATTTGCCGAATAATTTGATGAAATAAAGGCATCATTAAATAGGGTAGGGAAAGAGGCTAAAATGGCAGGAATTCCTTCAATAGATTTTCTTCCATTGGCATAAGCTTGTGTACATACCATTGACTGATCACATAGTGAATCTAGGAATGGAGTAAACCCTTTACCTTGTATGTCTTTATTGAAATATGCGCTATGTTCTTTGGATAGGCTTTCCATAATAATAACTACCACATTTAGTTGTCTAAAATTTAATGTGTCGTTGGGAATATGGTCAACGGAGATAAGCTTCTCTAACTTTTCGTGAGGGAAATAGTGTTTTATCTCAACCCTCTGTTTACCAAAGGTTTTTATTATTGTAAAGCTAGTGTTTAGTACTAAAGCTTGGTTCTCTGAATTTGTGTATTTATTGGCATCAATAATGGAAATAGGGCGCAGCTGAAATCCACCTCTCGTTCCCAAAACAGATAATGCAAGTAGAAATATAGATATTGCAAAATATTTGATACTGAAACTACATTTCTTAGGATTGTCTTCTATAACTAGGCTTGTTTTTATTGAGAATACCACTAGTGCAATTATTAATGCAACGCCTAAGATTGATATATACCAAAAATCGAAAATAAAACTTGAGATAATATTAAACATTCCACTATCTTCTTGGAACATATGTATAAACTCAAATGTGGTTCGCTTAAGTGTGAAACGATAATAAATAACATCGCTAAGATTTGCGACTATATTTATAATATTGGTAGTTAGGAATAAGCTATTTAGTAGTTTGCTATACCATTTTGTATTTGTAAAATCAAAAGGTATTAAATATAGAATTAATAGTAATGAATTTGTGGCCATAATTGCCGATATATCAAAGCGTAATCCATAAAAATTTAGTTCCACTAATTCCCATAAGCTTAAATGGTGAAACATACCCACATTAAATATATACATTAGGTTACGCATTATCACAAATAGTAATAATACAAACGCTAAACGTTTTATTAATGTAAATATATTGTTAAGATTATTCATTAAAACTAATTATTAATTATCTATATTTTAAAAAGGTTTACACTTTAATAATTTTTTTTATCGACTTATTATTATTCCAATAAATGATTAAAGAATAAGCGCCTTTAGGGAGCTTGCCAATATTTATATCTACAGTACTATTATTGATATTTTCAAGGTTATAAATAAGTTGGCCTTTCATATCAAAAAGTTCAATTTTATTAATATAATATTCAGATGTTATTTTAATTATATCCTTACTTGGATTTGGAGAAATATTGATATTATTATTATTGATAGTTGCTTCTATCCCTAGCCATTTATGGTAATCAGCCATTATTCTGTTTAGCTGAAGAGCTAAGCTATAAGGGCTCTCATAGGTATCGTTAATAGTGACACAAACCGTGTATCCTGAATTGTAGTTTGTAAGGAAATAAGAATTGTAACCTATTGTTTGTCCACTATGCCCCCAATACGTCTCTTGCATATACGTTAGTCGGTATATTCCTAATCCCATTTTATAAGGAATTTCATACCAATCAATAAAGTTCGTCATTTGAGATAGTGAGCTTGCATTAATAAAGTTATTATAAAAGATTTCATTATACCATTTAGTCATATCCTCCATTGTAGCAATAATGCACCCTGCTCCTCTAGCTACAGTAGATAAAGCAATTCTAGGTACTGTATGCATATCCGTGTTATTATGCCTAGGATGGGCAATTATATCATTTATTGTTTCAAATCCCTCACTATATGTATGATCCATAATAAGGGGAGTGAGAATAGAATCTCTTACTAATTGATAATAGTTTATTCCACTTACGTTACTTAAAACCATTTCTGCAAGAATATAATTTGTGCTAGCATAGACTACTTTAGTGCCAATAGCAAAAAGAGGTGGGTTAACTAAAGATAATATTTCACTATAAGTATATGAATGTGTTGGGTTTGTAATAACGGAGTCAGGAAGAACCATGTCTACATAATCCGCAAATCCTGTATTATGCTGAAGACACTGACGTAATGTTGCATTTGAATCAATATTTGGATACGCAGAAAGACTAAGCCAAGTATATAATGGGGAATCTAAATTCAATAACCCTTGCTCTTGAAATCTTAAACATAATACAGAAGTGAAAAGTTTGGAATTACTGCCAATTCCTAATACCATATCTGTAGTTAATGTGGTGTTTTTATGCGAGTGACCAGTAGCATAATTCAATGAGTATCCAGATGGGTGCGTTATTGATACTGATATTCCAAAGGAATCGTATGGTTGTATGTTTTGGTCAATCTTGTTTTTTAATAAGCTATCTAGTGTTGCTACATCTTGTGAGTTTCCGTTAAATACTATAAATAATATGCTGATACTTAATATTAGTTTTTTCATATTAGTTTTTTTAGATATTATAAATCTCTTTTTTTAAGCACTAAATACGATACTCCCCAGAATACAGCAATATATACCACAGATAATACTAGGTTTACTGTAGGAATAGTATAAGAACTTATGCTTATTCCCATGGTTTGAAATGCTGGTATATTTGGAGCTTCTATGAGCAAATTAAAGTTTCTTAGTGGAAGATAATTGCCAAATATTTCTTCATATTTAAAAGCCAATACTAGTTCCAGTATATACGAATATACCAATAAAACCATAATACTAATAGCAGCTTTGCGCACAATAAAGGCAATCATCATAGCAAAGCTTAAAAACCCTACCAGCATTATAAAGTATGCTCCAATATAATCTATTTTCCTAAAAACATCTTTAAGCAGAAGTTCATCACTACTAATAAATCCCATTACAAGACCAAATACAAAAAGTATAACTGTGGAAGTAGCTGCTAAAAGAATAGCGTCTATCCCCTTGGCAACAACGAGATTGCCTTTGCTAAGACCAGTAATTAGGTTCTGTCGTAATGTGTTGTAAGTGTATTCGTTGGTTACAAGAATAATCATTACCACAGCAAGAAATATTTTTAAGAAACGTGCTATAAAAGCAATATTATGCCATACATGAGGAAAAATAAAAATATTAGTAGGCAATAGTGGTAAATCTCCGAATTGTGTATCCTTTAGATTACTATTTGTTTGTTCAATTATTTCTTGAAGTCCTAATAAGGCTGCAATAAGTGATGCGAAGCTCAGTAAAAGCATTATCCAAAATATTCTGTTTTTGGCGACTTTTCTCCATTCTATTTTTAATAGTGTTGTTATCATTTGGTAGATTTTAGTAGTTCAAGAATATTTTCTTCAAGGCTCTCCGATTTTTGACTTAAAAATGAAAGAGATATGCCTTTGGAATGTACATACGAATTAAGTATTGCACTATTGCTGTTAACTCCTATATCCACAATAAGACCATTGTTATTATCTTCATATTGTGTGAAATCCGTACTGCTATCAAGAATAGTCTTTAGTTCCGAAATGTTATCAGATTTTATCTCAATAAGTTGCGAATTTTTATCAAGCCCTTTAGCACTACCTTCATAAATCTTATTTCCTTCTTTTAAAACCAACATTTGAGTACATACTTTTTGTACTTCGTCCAATAAATGGCTGGCAAGAATTATAGTCTTATTATTATTTGCTAGATCTTTTATTAAATTCCTTACCTCAGCTATACCTTCAGGGTCAAGGCCATTTGTGGGCTCATCAAGAATAAGTACTTCTGGGTTTCCCAATATTGTAGCTCCAATAGCTAGGCGCTGTTTCATTCCTAGCGAATAGGTTTTAAAACGACTCTTCCTACGTTCGTAAAGGCCAATTTGCTTTAGTATATCATCAATCTCTGAATGAGCAACACCTCTAATGTCAGCAACTATTTTAAGATTATCGAGCCCAGAGAGATATTCATAAAAATTAGGTTTCTCAAGCATAATTCCTATTCGGTGTCGTTGATTGCTACCCATCTTATTCCCAAACCATTGGTATTCTCCAGAGGTGGTTCTTATTACGTCCGAAAGCATTGCCAATGTGGTGGTCTTGCCACTTCCGTTTGGACCTAGTATGCCATATACTTGGCCGGTTTCAAAATCAAATGAAAGTGAATTTACAGCTGTCAGCTTGCCATATTTCTTGGTGAGATTCTTTACTC
>JAGLDA010000195.1 GCA_023145955.1 Bacteroidales bacterium | reverse complement strand
ATGTAAGAGGAATGAATAGGCTGCACTTAGAAAACAAAATAGCTAAATATTTTGATGATTATTTATAATTCATTTTATATAAAATCTATCATCCTTATTATTTTTTCAAAGAGAATAGCTTTAATAGAGTAATAACTGTATAGTTATATAAAAGATATAATTAGCAGTTATTAGATGTAATAATATATATGTGGAAGCTTAAAACGGGTTACATATAAAAAAACTTACATTTGCAAATTAGTATAAATAATTAAGAACGATAAATAATGAACATAAAAATAGGATTTTTAATAGCTATATTTTTAATAGCATTTACTAGTTTGAACGCTCAAGAATCATCAACTAATAAAGATTCAGACACAACGCTTTTAGGGTTACCAGGTGATAATTTAGATCTTTATGCGGTATTGGACCTTTTTCAGAAATCAAAAACAATAGAAGAATTTGAAAAATCGTTGAATGATAAAGAAACGGGAATCAATAACCTTGATTTGGATCTTGATGAGAAAGTAGATTTTATTAAGATAGATACAAAACAAGAAAAGGATGATTTTGTATTTGTTTTGCAGGTTGATGTGCTTAAGGGCGAAATACAAGATGTAGCTGCAATATTAGTATCTAAAGGTGAAGATAAAAAAGTTACCCTCCAAATTGTTGGAGATGAGGAGTTATATGGTAAAGATTATGTTATAGAGCCAAAGTCTGGAACTCCTGCTGTTACTGCAAATCCTGCATATATAGGTACCGACACAGTTGTTGTTAGTCAGCCTGCTACAGTGGTAATAATTGAATCTGAGCCAATAATTCAATATGTATACTCTCCTGTATATGTACCTTATTATCCACCTTATTATTATGGATATTACCCACCATACTATCATCCATATCCAGTAGTATCTTTCCATGTGTATTTTGGTAGAAATAGCTATCATCATCATCATTATCATGGAGGGCATCATCATCATGGTGGCAATACAGTTATTGTTCACAATCATAATTCATATAATAATTATAATAGGTCACGACATACTTCTAATACCGTACATCACAATAAAAACAATGGTAATTACAGAAGTAATAAACAACCATCACAACGACCAAGTACTCAGCCATCAAAAAGACCGCAGAGCAAACCTGCACAAAGACCAAAAAATAAGAAACAGCCTTCGCATAAGCCAAATACTCACCAAGCTAAACCTGCGCCAAAGCAGCATCAACCATCTACTAGGCAGGCAACTCCTCAGCATAGAACGCAGCCTCAGCAAAGGTCGGCTAGGCCACAAAAAAGTGGTGGGAGAAGAAGGTAAAGAGTGAGCTTTATAGGTTTAAAAGTTTAAAGTTTGATTTTTATTAACGTTGAACGAAGAACAATAATAGGCAACTTTAAACTTTGAATTGATTAAGGTTTGAAAACTGGTTTAAGGATTATAGTATTGCTGGCATAACTAGGTGATGAAGATTGAAGATTGAAAACAAAAATGTTAAATTATAAAATGGAGAGTTTTATATTTCTCCTTAAAATGTAAGAATATGGAATCTACACGACAACAAAAAATAAATGCTCTAATTCAACAAGATTTAGGGGTAATTTTCCAAATGGAAAGCCGTAATGTATTAGGCAGTGGGGCAATGATTACTGTTACAAAAGTAGAGGTTAGCCGCGATTTAACTTCTGCTCATGTGTTTTTGAGCTTATTTGCTACAGATGACAAAGAGATATTAATGAAGCAAATTAAAAGAAAGCAGGTGGTTTTTAGAACTATGCTTGCAAAAAAAGTTAGACATCAGTTGCGTACTGTTCCAGAGCTTCTTTTTAAGCTTGACGATTCTTTAGATTATGCTGAGAATATTGACAGTCTGCTTAAAAAGGGATAGAGAACACTTCGGTACACCTTTGTTGAAGAGGAGTTTTGTAAGAAAGAACTAAGGTCGGATAATATTGCACTTAGATTTTTGAATAATTAATAAAATCGCTGTTCTCTTATGTGCCTTATGAGGTTAGAGTGCAGAGTTAAAATTTTGGAACAGAGCTTTCAAAAAATGTAAAACAAAAAACAACGAACCTAATTGAACCCATTAAAGAAATTAGTTAGCCAAACAGCAGTTTATGGACTTAGTAGTATCGTAGGTCGATTGCTAGGTTATCTGTTGGTGCCAATTTACACTAGGGTTCTGGTGCAAGCCTCTCAGTATGGTGAGGTGATTGAACTTTACTCATATATTGCTGTTATTTTAATCATGCTTACCTATGGTATGGAAACGGCCTTTTTTCGTTTTGCAGAATCTACGGGTAAAAAGAATAAGGTTTTTAGTACTGCATTTATATCAATTTTGGCAAGTAGTGTTGCTTTTATATTTTTAGCACTTGTTTTTAAGCAAAACCTTGCTGATTTAATTCAGTATTCTGCTAAGCCAGAGTATATTGTATATTTGGCTTTTATATTATTTTTCGATTCTATAAATGCAATTCCTTATGCAAATTTAAGGTTGCATGATAAGGCAAAACGATTTGTGGCAATTAGACTTACTGGTATTTTTTCTAATATTGGTCTCAATCTTATTCTAATACTATTTATCCCTTTCTTAATAAAAAATCATAGTGATAATAGCTTCGTAATTTGGATTCAGAATTATTATAATCCAAATGCCAAAGTTGACTATATTTTTATTAGTAATGTTATTTCTAGTGGATTACAAAGCCTGATGTTTATGCCTGAATGGCTTAAAATGCGCTTTGATTTCGATTTCCATATTTGGAAAAAAATGCTTGTTTATGCTATGCCACTTCTAATTTTTGGACTTGCTGGAGCAGTAAATGAAGTGATTGATAGAGTGCTTCTTAAATACTTATTGCCAGAGAATATTGCTATGACTCAGGTGGGAATTTATGGTGCAGTATATAAGGTCTCTATTATTATGACCATATTTATTCAGGCTTATAGATATGCTGCTGAGCCTTTCTTTTTTGCTCAAGAAAAACATAAAGATGCAAAGGTGATGTATGCCAATATGATGAAATATTTTGTGATGGTAACATCAGTAATTTTTCTTTCTACCATGCTTTATATTGATGTAGTTATCTATTTTGTTGGCGAAAATTATCGTTCAGGGGCTCCTGTGATACCTATACTGCTTATGGCAAATTTATTCTTGGGTATTTATTATAATCTTTCTGTTTGGTATAAGCTTACTGATAAGACAAAATATGGCGCTTATATTTCTATATTTGGGGCGTTTATTACACTTACTCTTAATTTTTATTGGATACCACGTATAGGATATACGGGCTCTGCTTGGGCTACCTTTATTTGCTATGGGTCTATGGTATTACTATCATATCTTATTGGTCGCAAATATTATCCTATTCCTTACGATTTGAAAAGGATATTCTCATATCTAGGCCTTGCAGTAATACTGTATTTTATGAGCCTTCAGATAGATATAGAATCTCTTATTATTAGATTGTCTATTAATACGGTGATTATAATTGGATATATTGCAGTACTATATTATGCTGAGAAGGGTAACTTTAGGAAAGTAAATAAACTATAATAGGTATACGACATATAAAAAAGCTGTTAACAATTAAGTCAACAGCTTTAGTATTATTATTTTAATAGTATAAAATATTAGATCATTTTTAGAAAATCTATTTCAGAAGAGCTTAATTTCTTCCATTTTCCACGTGGTAAATCTTTTTTTGTAAGTCCGCCAAATACAACTCTATCTAGTTTAGTAACTTCATAATCTAGATGCTCAAATATACGTCTAACAATACGGTTGCGACCTGAGTGAATTTGAATACCTACTTCTTTTTTTGTTCTATCACCATCCACATAACTAATCTTGTCCACATTTATAGGACCATCCTCTAACTCAAATCCTTTAACAATTTCAGTCATATCATATTTTGTAAGAGGTTTGTCAAGAAATACATGGTAAACCTTACGAACACGATGCTTTGGGTGGGTAAGTTTTTTTGCTAAATCGCCATCATTAGTAAAAAGAAGTAAGCCTGTAGTGGCAATATCAAGTCTTCCAACAGGATAAATGCGCTCATCACTAGCTCGGGCGATTAAATCCATTACGGTTTTACGCTCCTGTGGGTCGTCAGTAGTAGTTACAAAACCTTTGGGTTTATTAAGCAGTACATATTGTAATTTCTCAGCAACTAATAATTGCCCATCCATATGCACTTTATCTTCAGGCTGAACTTTATATCCAAGCTCTGATACTATTTTATGATTTACGGTTATTACACCAGTTTCAATTAGTTTATCAGCCTCACGACGAGAGCATACTCCAGCATGTGCAATAAATTTATTTAGACGCATTGGCCCACTAGAAGCCATATCAATAGTTGTAGCTTCTTTCTTTGGTGCTCTACTATACCCTTGTTTAGCCATTGTGTTGGCTTTTGGGTTAACTTTTTTTCTATATTTAGAAAAAGACCCATCTTTACTACTCTTTGATGATTTTGAGTATTTCTCAGTTCTTGATTTTCCCTGTCGTTCTGCCATAATTATTGTTTTTTTAAGAATGCGCAAAAGTAATCAAAAGCTTAATATTAACTGTTGTAAAAAATCATAAAACAATTTTAATACAATTATATTTATACGCTTTGTAATATACTAATTATTAATAATATACATTAACCACTAGATGCCGCTGACAATAAACTTTTTGCTATAATTTTTAATATCACTAATAAACTGAAAGTAATATACCCCAGGTTTTAGATCATAATCGCTTGTTTTTATATCTTTCATATACTTACCTATAGGATAGTTTTCATTATTAATAATGCAAGCTATTTTCGACCCTTTAGTGTCAATAATATTTAGTGTAACCCTTGCTGTTTCACGCATCTTAAACGAAAAGAAAACAATATCACTTACGGGATTTGGATATACTTTTCCATTATTCTCGTCTTTAGCATAGGTACTATTGCCAAATGATAAGTCTGTATCAGGATTTATTAATGCAGTCCATATTGATCTATAATTTGTAAGGTCGAATCTAGTCCATATTGGTCGAACTATTCCGTCTTGAACCGATATATTTGTATAATCGCCAAAGAATACCTGATCTGTTGGAGAAAAAGGGGACTCGCTAATTTTATAGTTTTCAAAAGTTTGACCACCATCTTTAGAGATTGCTAGTGTTACATCTGTTTGTATATCAGTAAATCTTCTTCTATCGTAAAATACAAAGTATAAATATCCTGTGCTTTGGTCTATATCCATCCAAGTAAAGAATTGATGCGTTTGAGTAGTGTCATTATTCACTCGTATGGGTGCAGACCATGTATCGCCTTGGTCTGTAGATTTTACAAGCCAAATATCGGTATCATCTAATCCATTACGTTGGTCGCTCCAGTTAATATATATCGTTCCATTATTAGGGCCACCGCTAACATCGCAATCGGTAATTGGTAAACCATTGCACCTACTAATACCAGGAATATCAAAATCCCAACCTCCAGGAATTGTATTTACAAAAATATCATTATCAAGAAACATAGCTCCTCCATCAATACTTTTGTCAAAGACTAAGCCATCAGGGCCTGCCCATGAGACATAAATCTCATTTTGTGGACCCATACAAGGCACAGCGCCTTCCACAGTATTATCGCCATCCACACAATCGCCAGGAGTTTCATTTATTTTGCGTGCAGCAAACCACGATAATCCTCCATCAGTAGAAGT
>JAGLDA010000194.1 GCA_023145955.1 Bacteroidales bacterium | reverse complement strand
TACAATTTTCTGCGAAAATCACTCAGCCTGACGAGCTAATTGTATAATTATGGCGTCAGACTGAGTGTTTTAAGTACAAGGCAATAGCCTTGTACTTGAAATGTATCGAAGTCTAAAGTCCTATAGATTTATATATCCCATCCCATCTATCACTATCCATTTTAGCTCCTATAACTTCAATAATATTACCCGCAGTAATAGAACCTATCTCTGCACAGCGTTCTAAACCAAAACCACGTATCAATCCATAAATAAATCCTGCTGCATACAAATCTCCTGCTCCAGTGGTATCAATACTATTTGCTTCAATTACTCCCACAGAATATACTTCACCTTCACTCTTAATTAAACTTCCTTTCTTTCCAATTTTAACAACAGCAATCTCACACATTTCTGCAATAATATCTAAAGACTCGCGAGGTTCTTTACCAGTAAACGCTTTAGCTTCTTCTTCGTTTGCAAATACAATATCTACATAATCCTTTACAATTCTTGTTAGAAATTCAAGGTTATCTTCCACAACATTAAAACTAGCCATATCAATAGACACTTTACATCCAGCATTTTTTGCTAACTGTACTGCTGTCTCAATTAGGTCGTAGTTCTGCACCAAGTATCCCTCTATATGGAAATAATTGTAACCCATAAAATCTTCTAACTTCAGGTCACTTGAAGAAATTTCTACAGCAGCACCTAGATAGGTAGCAAATGTTCGCTCCGAATCAGGGCTTACCAAAGCTACCGCAATGCCAGATTTATTATCACTATATTTTAGTAGAGGCTCCACTCTAGCATCTAAAAGGTCTGCCTTAAAGAAATCACCAATTTCATCATTACCAATCTTTCCAATAAATCCCGTAGTTACTCCTAGCTTTGCCAAACCATGAATGGTATTTGCCGCAGAACCTCCAGAAGCTTGTGACTTCTCAAAATGCTTAGTGTCATTTATTATTTTCTCTGATGTTTCCCAGTCTACTAATTGCATGCTGCCTTTTGGTAAATTATGAGCATCCAATACTTCGTCATTATCTATTTGGATAAGTGCATCCACTAACGCATTACCCAATCCTAATACTTTTACTGCCATTTTATATTTTGTTTTAATTATTTACTCTTTAAATTAACAATTGCAAAATTACAAAAAAATAGTTTATTCCTCTTCTAAAATAATATAAGGCAACTCGCTTTCTATAGGCAATATACGCCCAGTTTGCATACTATATTTCCAATTTCTTGAGCTATTTTTTCCTTCTTTATTTATAAATCTATGCTCTATTACATTATTCACAATATAATCAATTACATTTCTAGAAAAATCCTTAGAAGAATACTTCTCTACCTTCCACAAATCAAATTTTTGAATACTATCAATTGTGTATATGTAATTGACATTTTCAGAATTCTTCCATACAAACATGCCTTCAATATTATCGTTCATTTGATAATTCATAAATACAGTATTGCTCGTATGCACACTGTCTATATCCCAAATTTCTACCTCAAGCCAAAGGTTTACATTAATAGAATTTCGTGGTATATTTACAGAATACAATTCTCTTTCAATACCATTATAATCATAATATGAGCTAAAATTAGCTTCAGTAATATGTAAGTATTTATTGTTATTTACTGCTATTTGAGCATCCGTAAGTTCTTCGTAATATTCATCTAAATACTCTTCAATTTCTATTTGTACAATATCAATAAGCACTCGAGGAATTTTTTCTTGTATAAATGAACTAATACTATCTGGCGGGTAAATAATAAATTTGCTCAACTGCAAATTTATATAAAAAGAAGCGCTAAAATCTTCAGCAAAGGTTTTGTTATCAATATATTGTATTAAATCACTACTGTAATATGCCGAATCAAGAAGAACGTTACGCTCTTGATCAGTAGATATATCAGAAATAAATATTTTAGAATTATCAAGGTAAACCTCTGCTGAATTTTGCACTAGAACGATAGTTTTTGGTATCTCCTGTTGAAACGAATATGCAATTCTTTGCTCAGTGGCACATGCACTTATTAGTACTGAAACAATCAGAAATACAAATAATCTAATACTAACTGCCTTCCGATAGAAAAAAAGGATAAAGCCTTGCTCATTAAATCGCATACTCTATCATTCTAATATACAGGTCTTTCCAGCCAACCCATCGTTTCTTATCACTAACACTTTCGTTATGCCAAAGGCTAATGTAAGTACCATTAACAGCTTTAATTTCATCAATAATACTGCAAAAAGAGCTATAAGCCTGTTCTACATTTAATGATTGATAATCGCGCAAGGTTCCTTCCATTGCAGCAAAAGGATGAATCCAAAGTGAGGTTGTATATTCCATTTCCAAGTCGTAAAATAAAAATGAACGAGATGTGGAAGCTCTAAATCCAATTTCGTGAGCATAGCCCATACTATAGTCATCGGTAATATTTAGATTTATAAGGTTTCTATATGTAATAGGCATATGCAGCACTAAAAAATGCTGTCTGCTTTTTGTAATTTCATTATGAATAACATTTGAAAGATTATAAATCTCTTTTTTCAATTTTCCATTTATGCTATTAGAAGTATATGAGGGATGAATACCCACATCGCTATTATCGGCAATATAGGCCACCAAATTTCGGAATTTCTTATTATATGTGGGCGTATTTTTATCGTTAGTACCGTAAGCCGCAAAAAGAATAAAGAATAAAGGCTTAAGACCATGTTTTTGATGAATATCAAATAAGAAATCGAAAGTATCGAAAGGATCTTTTTCTTTGCCCAAAATTACATTAGTTCTTTGCGTTATTTCTTCAATATTTCCATCTCTAATACCCTTTATATAACCCCCAATTGTGCGCAAAGCTCCCTTATGTTTCATTGCAAAAGCTGCATCAATATCTATACTAGGAATAAATTTATATTCTGGAAGATTAAATTCCAAATCTTCAAATTCTAATTTTAACTTTTTGGCAATATCCTGTGCCCATATATCAATTAATGGTTTCTGAAGAAAGCCGTGCTCATACGCAACACTATTATTGGCAGGAAATCTACCATATATATCCTTCATAAAGGGAAGGTATTCCTCATAGCGAGTAATAAGGAAGAATGAGGCTGCAAACACATCAAAATTAATAATTGAGCTACGGCTATAAGTAGGAAATAATGTTGGCAAATCCATATAATTACCATAGCTAAGTTCTTGCTCCTCTATACCACGAACGAAAAGTAATTGCTCAGCAGCAATAAAAAACTCATCAGAAATAGCAGCAAATCCATAATGAACTTTCGGTCCATTATAAGCAACAAACTCATCTTTATCAGTTATATAATCAATCTCTAATCCCCATTGTACATTACAAAAATGGTTTAGAATATATACCAATCTATTGGTTCGTTTGGGAATTAGAAATAGAAGTTTATTTGTCATTTGCTTTATAAATCGTTTATTATTCCATCATCGGCAAAGCTAATATATTTATTCCCAGCTATGATTATATGATCTAGCAATTTTATATCCAAAAAATCACCCGCACCTTTCACTTTTTTTGTAAGAGATTTATCCTCTACCGAAATATCAAGACTACCACTAGGGTGATTATGACATAAGATAATAGAACTAGCAATGAGCTCCAACGCTCTAATAAATATTCGCTTAGGATCAGCAGCCACTCCACTAACGCCACCAGTTCCAACCTGCTGCTTACCAATAATCTCGTTTTTTCTATTTAAATATAGGCACCACAATTCCTCATAAGGAGCATGCGCCAACGAAGGCATAAAGAAATCATAAACATCTTTCGAACTCTTAATTTTGTTTCGTTTACGCACTTCAGCTCCCTTTTGCCTATCGCCAAGCTCCATTGCTGCAATAATCGTGATGGACTTAGCTTCTCCAATACCCTTAAATTTCATTAGGTCGGCCACACTCAATTTATATAAGCTATTTAGATTATTATCCACAGAGCTAAGAATATGTTTTGCCAATTCTACAGCAGTTTCTTCACGGTTACCAGAACCCATAAGTATTGCCAACAACTCCGAATCAGTAAGCATAGCTCTACCCTTTTCCATGAGTTTCTCTCGTGGTCTATCAGCTTCTTCCCAATTTTTAATGCTAAGTTTCATTTAATTAAGTTTTTAATTCTCAGTCTTCGGTACAATTTTGATTTTCTCA
>JAGLDA010000193.1 GCA_023145955.1 Bacteroidales bacterium | reverse complement strand
GTTTCTTTTTGGACAATGGGTATGAACCAGCATACGCGTGGTACTTGGGTTAATGAGCAAGCTTATATGGTTCACTTTTTACTTGGAAAGCAAGCTATGCCAGGCAATGGTGCTTTTAGTTTAACAGGGCAACCATCAGCATGTGGAACTGCTCGCGAAGTAGGAACATTCTCACATAGATTGCCTGCTGATATGGTAGTTAAAAATCCTAAGCATAGGGCTGTTTCTGAGAAAATATGGAAATTACCAAAAGATACTTTAAATCCTAAAAATGGATCACATGTAATGCAAATACATCGTGATGTAGAAGACGGTAAAATAAAATTTATTTGGGTTCAGGTTAATAACCCATATCAAAATACTGCAAATGCAAATCATTGGATAAAATCAGCACGAAAAGCTGATAATTTTATAGTAGTAAGTGATGGTTACCCTGGAATTTCGGCAAAGGTTGCAGATTTAGTGTTGCCTTCGTCAATGATTTATGAAAAATGGGGAGCATATGGAAATGCTGAACGTAGAACACAACATTGGAAGCAGCAAGTAACTCCCGTGGGTGATTCCATGCCGGATGTTTGGCAAATTGTGGAATTGTCAAAACGATTTAAACTTAGAGAAGTTTGGGGTGAACAATATATTCCAGGTATGGATAAGCCACTTCCAGATGTATTGTCAGGTATAAGCGAATTAGGATATAACCCAAATAGTACATTATATGATGTGTTGTTTGCTAACGATTATGCAAAATCATTTAATGCTAATGACCCTATTGGCGCTGATACTATTAATACTGAAGTACATGGCGATAAACGTAATGTTGTAGGTAGTGATGATAAACCATGGGAAGGTTACGGATTTTTTATTCAAAAATATCTTTGGGAAGAATATCGTAAGTTTGGCGAGGGTCATGCTCATGATTATGCTGATTTTGACACCTATCATAAAGTTAGGGGATTAAAATGGCCAGTAGTAAACGGTAAGGAAACTAATTGGAGGTTTAATTCTAAATACGATCCTTATGCACGTAAAGAGGCCATAGGTGATTTTGCTTTCTATGGTAAAGCCTTGAAAAAGTTGCCGGTTGGTAATCTCCAAGGGCCTGATACTAGTAAGCCAAAAGAAGGTCTTACCAATAAAGCTAAAATATTTTTCAGACCGTATATGGAGCCTCCAGAAATGCCGGATAAGAATTATCCATTCTGGCTTTCTACAGGTAGGGTTCTTGAGCATTGGCATAGTGGAACAATGACTATGCGTGTGCCAGAGTTATATCGTGCTGTACCAGAGGCTTTATGTTATATGCACCCTGCTGATGCCAAAAAATTTGGAGTTATGCAAGGCGAAAAAGTATGGGTAGAATCTCGTCGTGGTAGAGTACGTGCTCATGTTGATACAAGAGGTCGTAATCGCCCACCACAAGGATTAATTTATGTGCCTTGGTTTGATGAAAAAGTATTTATTAATAAGGTAGCTTTAGATGCAACTTGTCCTATTTCTAAACAAACAGATTTTAAGAAATGCGCAGTAAAAGTATATAAAGTGTAATAATGAATATTAAAGACGATGCTATGGCAACGCGTAGAGAAGCTGTTAAAAATGTAGTTAAGGGCATAGGGTATTTTTCAATTGGTAGTTTAGCTTGGGGTGGCTTAATAAAGGAATCTGGATCTGTAGATTTTGTTCTTCGCCCACCAGGTGCTATTGAGGAAAAAGATTTTATTAAAGCATGTATTAAATGTGGCTTATGTGTAAATGCATGCCCCTATGATACCTTAGACCTAGCTAGTACAGAATCTTCTACAATTGCTGGAACACCATTTTTTAAAGCTAGAGAAATCCCATGTTATATGTGCCTTGATGTGCCTTGTGTGCCTCCATGTCCTACAGGTGCATTAGATATTAATCTTTTGAAGCAAAAATCAGAAGAGATGAATATAAATGAGGCAAGAATGGGCTTAGCAGTTATAAATAAAGAAACGTGTGTTGCTTTCTGGGGAATTCAATGTGATGCTTGCTATAGAGCTTGCCCGCTGATGGGAGATGCAATAGTAATAAAGACAGAGAGAAATGAACGTACTGGAAAACATGCATATCTTATTCCAGATGTATCGGCTGACAGTTGTACTGGCTGTGGTTTATGCGAACATGCCTGCATAACAGAGCTGCCAGCAATTAAGATATTCCCTCGCAAAATGGTTATGGGAAAAGAAGGTAACCATTATATAAAAGGATGGGATGCTGATGATGAAAAAAGACTTAAGGATATTAAAAATGTTGATAAATATACTGATGATAATTCAGGGGCTATAGATTATTTAAATAATAATGACGACTTATTTACTGATGATTAAAAATCATAAAATATTAATAATGCGCCGAATAGTGCAATTAGCAATTATGTTGTTGTTTATTGCTAGTGCTAGCTTTGGTATTAAAATTCTAGATGGGAATTTAAGCACAGCTGAGGTTCTTGAGAGTTTTTATTTAAGTGATCCATATTCGGTAATACAAATTATTGCAAGTGGATTTATTCCTGCATCATCAGTACTTATTGGTGCTGCAATTGTTACTGTTTTTTATTTTCTACTAAGGGGCAGAATGTTCTGCTCATGGGTTTGTCCTATAAATTTTGTTACTGATTCTGCAGAATGGCTTAGGAAAACATTACATATAAAGCCACTAATTAGTAGTGAAAATGTAAGTCGTAATTTGCGTTATTATGTTTTCTTAATGGGCTTGGTTCTATCTGCAATATTTGGCTTTGCTGCTTTTGATGTTTTAAACCCAATAAGCATGCTATATAGGGCAGTTATATTTGGGTCACTATCAGGTTTTTTCATTGTTCTTTTTGTATTTCTCTTTGATTTATTTGTACTTAAGCATGGCTGGTGCGGTCATCTTTGCCCAGTGGGAGCTTTTTATTCAGTTATTGGAAAATGGGGGATATTAAAGGTGTTTCATAATCATAGTAATTGTACAGATTGTATGAAATGTAAAGTTGTATGCCCAGAGGAGCAAGTATTGGATATTATTGGATTAGAAACAGATACAATTAAAATGGGCGCTTGTACAAACTGTGGTGCTTGTATTGATATATGCGATGATGATGCTTTAGAATTTAAGATTACTATAAAATAATATAGATTATACAGAATAAATTAATAATAGAAATTATGAATAAATATTTAATCTCAGTTGCCCTTATTGCTTTATTTGGGGTTTGGTCGTGTTCTTCAGATGATACTGAAATAGTGGAAAACACAAATAATGAAACTAAATTAGGATTAATTGATTCTGATGTTCAAAAAAACAATGATGATTTGGCAGGGATGCCGACTTATTCAGATAGTGTTCCTGGAACATCGCTAAGAGTTGAAAGAGCATTTGAAAACGCTCCGCCAATGATTCCTCATTCTGTAGAAGGACTTGTTCCTATTACAATGACTATTAATACTTGTACGTCTTGCCACTTGCCTGAAGTTGCTATTGCTATGGAGTCAACAGCAATGCCAGAATCCCATTTTACTAATTATAGACCAGAAGTGAAATTAGGTGATGGAACTTACGATATTGCTACAAATAAGGATGTAACTCAACAAAGTTTACAAGGAAAGCTTAATATGGCTCGATATAACTGTACGCAATGTCATGTTACTCAGGCTAATGTTGATCTAGCTATTGAGAATACTTTTAAGGCAGTTTATCGTAAGTCTGATCTTAATAATAAATCAAACTTGAGTGATAATATTACTGAAGGAGTTAGATAATATGAAGAGCATTATTATTTTCTTTTTAATAATAATTGTAAATAGTTTACATGGTCAGAAGGTTATTCATACCTCAGCTCCTGTAAATGACTTTATTATTGATAATAATTCGCTAATTGTTGCTACAACAAATGGAGTTATTTATTATTATAATTTGGAAAATAATAAGCTGGATCATAAAATAAATTTTGATAAAACTAAAGATTTTGCTGGTGATTTATTTGACACCGAGATTTTCAAGATAGTTTTTATTAATAAAGTATTAATTGCAGTAGTAAGAGGAGAAAATGGATTTAATGATATTTATGCAATTAATAATAAAAAAAAGGAGTTACTGATTTCTGGTAGTGAAATTAATTCTGTTGTTGTTGATATTGCGGGGTCTTATGATAAAATGTTATTATTGGGGCTATTAAGCAATGAGTTGATAAAATATGATATAATTAGTAAGCATCAGATATATAGAAAACAAATAAGTAATTATGCTTTCTCTGCAATGTGCATAAGTGATAATGGTACGAATATTTTTGCCACTGACGAAAGTGGTGTTGTTCATAAAGTACAAGTAGATAATGGTAGTCTGATAAAAGAATATCAAGGGCAGAATGTAGATAATGTATTATGCATTGACTATTCTAATGGTGTGATTGTTTGTGGAGGTAAGGATAGAAGAGTTGCTTTTTATAATACAAAATCAGGTAGTAATAGTTATTTAAATACAGATAAGTTTATTACTACAATTGCCATTAGCCCTTCTGCAAATGCTGTTGTTTGGTATGATACAGAAACTAATAATTTGGAATTATACAATACAACTACTCGATTAGTTACTCAATTAAAAGGCCATACCTCTATGGTTAATAAGATTGTTTTTACTTCAGATAAGACATTGGTGAGTGCAGGGATTGACAATAAGGTAATTTTTTGGAAATTGAATTAATACAATTATAATTTAGGAAATGAATATATCAGGAATATTAGTACAGGCAAGACCTGAGAATGTAGAAGCATTAGTGGAAACAATTAAGGTGTTGAGTATATGCGAATACCATTTGCATGATGAGTTGGGGCGAGTTATAGTAACGTTGGAAGAAGAAAGTACTGAGAAGGAAATTGAGCAATTGAAGAAATTACAAAAACTGAGTGGTGTTATTGCTGCAGATATGATGTACTCGTATAGCGAGCAGGAACTTGATGGTTTACGTGATGATATTGAAAAAGGAGGAGATGTTCCAGAGTGGTTAAATGACCCAAATATTGAAGCTAAAGATATTCCTTATAATGGAGATTTAAAGAGAAAAATATAATTTTTTTGAATAGAATAATAAATAAATATTAACTATAAATAAACAACTATGAGAAACATTACTTTAATTATTATTATGTTGTTAGCAGCTATTACACTAAAAGCACAGCTGACATTAAATGGTGAATACAGGCCAAGGATTGACTTTGACCATGGCAATAAAACGTTGCAATCTACACAAAATCAGATGTTTAATTTGCAAACAACACAGCGTGCTAGGTTGGGAGTTTTTTATAAAGCCGAGAAATATAAATTTGGTCTTCAAATTCAAGATGTAAGAGCATGGGGTTCATCACCACAACTAGTAAGTAATGATGGCTTTTATACAACTGTACATCAGGCATGGGGAGAAGTGCTATTTACTGAAAATATTGCAGTAAAACTAGGTCGCCAAGAACTTGTGTACGATGATAGTCGTATATTGGGTAATGTAAATTGGGCTCAACAGGCTCGCTCTCATGATTTAGCATTAATAAAATATGAAAAAGAGGGTAGCTTTAAACTTCATTTTGGTTTAGCAGTAAATCAAGTACAACCAAAGCCTTATAATACACCAAAAAATTATAAATCAATGCAGTTTGTTTGGTTCAATAAGGAGTTTGGTAATCTTAAATTAAGTGCCTTAGTTTTGAATAATGGTGTTGAAGATGTAGTGCTAAATGATCCAGGAATGAAACCAATGACTACTTATTCTCAAATAGTAGGAGTACGCCCAGTATATAAAATGGGGCAGTTTACTTTTGCTGGTAATTTTTACTACCAAATGGGTAAAAGCACATTAACATATAATGATAAAAGTGATAAGAAAGATTATCACTTAGGAGTATCTGCTTATAATATTCGATTAGAAGCTGCTTATAAAATAAATGATAATCTTAAGGCTACTGTCGGTTTTGAAATGTTAAGTGGTAATAGTGAAACTGATACTACTTATGAATCTAGTAAAACAAACAAAGCTTTTTCTCCTCTTTATGGTACAAATCATAAGTTTAATGGATGGATGGATTACTTTTATGTAGGCAACCATGGTAATACAGTTGGACTGAATGATATGTTTGTAATGTTAGATTATAAGAAAGACAAGTTATTGGCGGGTGCTCATTTTCATTATTTTATGGCTAATGGCGACGTTTTAGATCAAGCAGAATTTGCTAATTCTGGTAAAATTACTGCTATGAGCTCTGGTTTAGGTATGGAATTGGATACATATGTTGGATATAAGTTCGATAAAAACATATTGTTTAAAGCTGGAGTATCAGCAATGTTTGATTCTGAAACTTTAAGAGTTGTAAAATCTCCTGCTGCAATGGGTGCATCAAACTGGAGTGCATGGGTGATGATGGTAATGAAGCCTACTTTTTTGAATGGTAAATAAAACTTAATTATAATGTATTAGGAAGCCAATTAGTACATACTGATTGGCTTTTTTTTATTTTACAATTATATATATGTGCTGTGTGTTTTGGTAGTAATTATTATTGGAGTACTTTTGTATAATTAGAGAAGGTTATTCTATTGATTCGTAGAAATAGGTTTTTATTACTTTTAGAGTTAGTTACTATCCGTTAAAAGATTATATGTGTATGAAAAAGATATTATTTTTATTACTAGTTATAAGCAGTATTTCTACTGTAGTATTAAGTCAAAATGTTAAAGCCTATTTAGGTTATAATGAGTTTTATTCCCCTAAAGATGGTCAGTATTTGCAAGCCTATGTTAATATTCAGGGAGAAAGTTTAACGTGGAATAAGGAGAAAAGCAAATATAGTTCTAGAGTAGAATTAACAGTTGTATTCAAGAGTGATACTACTGTAGTAGCATTTTCAAAAGATATAATTATTAGTGAAGTTAATGATTCGTCAGAAATGAATCAGATATTTATGCATACTAATAACTATTTGCTTGAAAATGGAAATTATAATATTGATATAAAAATAGATGACTTAAATGATACGAGTAAAGCTATTTTTTCTACATCTGAGTTTATTATCAATAACCCTATAGATAGTGTTTACTCTTCTTCAATAGAAGTTTTCTCTAAAATAGAGAAAACTAATGATATTGGGCTTAATGTTAAAGGAGGGTATAGACTGACTCCATTTATATATCGATATTTTGGTGAACAGGATAGTGTTTTGCAATTTTATTCTGAAATATACAATACTGAGAATAAATGGGGGAAGGATGATGCTTTCCTAATTACATATTATTTAGTTAATAATGCAACAATTAAAGAGGTTCCCAAATACCGTAAGTATAAGAGACTGAATACTACTCCTGTTGCTGTAGTTATGGGTAGTTTTGATATTAGTAAGTTAGAAAGTGGTAATTACAGCATGGTATTAGAAATAGTAGATCGAAATAATAATCTCATTTCATCAAAAAATTATTTTTTTAGAAGAAACAATCCAAATGTAAGCATAGAAATTGATGATGTTGAAGATATTAATATTGCAGAAACTTTTGTAGAATTGATAAAAGGTAAAGATACCTTAAGCAGTATAATTAGAACATTTAGGCCAATTTCATCGGTGCAAGAGCAAAGCCTTTCTGAGGAAGTAATAAGAAATGGCAATGAGTATGTTATGCAGCAGTATATTTATAGTTTTTGGGAAAATAGAAATATTAACGATCCTTTTGATCCTTTTAAGAAGTATATGGATCGTATTAAGGACTGTGATAAATTATATAGTACTCGTATTAAGCGTGGGTATGAAACCTCAAGAGGTAGAATATTTATGCTTTATGGAAAGGCTAATTCTATAGCTGCAGAATATAATGATCCAGCCGCATATCCATATGAGATATGGCATTATTATCAAGCTAGAGGTCAGCGTAATTTAAAATTTGTTTTTTATAACACTGATTTGGCTTCTAATGAGTTTGAATTATTACACTCAAATGCCGCGGGTGAGCGTAGTGACTACCAATGGCGCTTGCGCCTTAGACGCGATCAAAGTTTCCGTTCAATTGATGATAGTGGTTCATCTCAAGATGATTGGGGTAGCCAGTATAATAATTTATACGAAAACCCTAGATAATCAGCTATTTTATGCCTTTAAGGGTGATTTTAATATCTGATAATATAAACTCTGTATTAGTCGTATTACTAATTTTAATTATATAATTGTCACTTGCAAATATTGGTTTAGGTAGTCTTATTGCGTAATTATTAAATCTAGATTCTCCTGGTATGAGAGGAATTTCATTTATCTTAAAGTATGTTGAGGTTATTACGTTTTTTAAAGAATCAGTATAACTTATTTGCCAGTTTACTTTTGATAAAACATTCTGAATTATTTCAGTTTTGCACGATAGTTGCAAATATGAAGAACTATAATTTGCCAGTTGTTTTCCACTAAGTAGTACCTCTAAATTATGATAATAGCCAGGCTTATGGTTATTAGATAATTTGTAGTCTTTAAGAATGATAGATGTGCCTGATGTGTGATATTGAATAATATCGTTATTGCCGCCTAATATTTGACGATTTTCTTCTCCAAATTTACCAAAAGTATAAATATATTTTTCAGTATTCATATCAAAATAACTTAAAATCTGATAGTAGTATTGGTATGTTTGAAATATATTAAGAACAATAAATAAACTAGCTATTATAACGCTTGACTGTTGCCATCTTGTTGATAATTTGCTTAGTGACAAGGCAAACAAAAGAATAAATAGTGATAAGAATTCAATCATTACTCTGCTTCCATAACTATCGCCATAATACCAATTCCACCACGA
>JAGLDA010000192.1 GCA_023145955.1 Bacteroidales bacterium | reverse complement strand
CTAAATATAACTTCCAAGATTATAAGCCATTGCGTACAGTAATGGCTTTTTTTATGAAAAAAATTTATGTAAAAGTTTTAAACATATTGTTTTTCAAAACTACAAAATAACGGTGGTTATTAATCTTTGTTTTTGTTATACTCTTGCATTATATTTATTGTGTGGCAATAAATATGTAAACTAATATAAATTAATAATAGTATTCTCCAATATTATTATTGATTTTTTATAAAACTAAAATTGTATATTATGAAATCTAAAATATTAGGTTTAGTATTATTTGTGAATGCTGTTTTCTTTTTTTCGGCACCTGTATTTTCTCAAGTAACTGTGAATGCTTATGCTAAGGTAAGTTCCATAAGTGGCTCTACAATTAATGTAATTAATGTGAATGAATCAAATGATTTATTTGAAGTAGGGGATGATTTTTTTATAATGCAAATGCAAGATGATGTTATTGGTAGTAATACTGCTGATAATTCAAATTTTGGAAATTTGAATTCTATAGAAAATGCAGGACTTTTTACTAGGTACACAATTTCATCGGTTAATCGTTCTAGTGGGTTAACGTCAATTACGGTTACTGATAACACTTGGCTTTCTTTATATACTATAAGTGCTAATACAAGTGTACAGGTGATTAGTTTTCCTGTATTAGGTGGAGGTGGTAGTTTTACTACTTCATCGGATTATTCTTGCTTAGCTTGGGATGGTAATATCGGAGGAGTATTAGCTTTTGATGTTGGTGGCGATTTGACTTTGCTAAATGATATTAATGTTGATGGAAAGGGATTTAGAGGTGGATCTGTTGATGGCGGAAGCTCTGGATCCTGTAATGCGAGTATTTATAGAATTTCTACAACAGGTAATTATTATGCAGATAAAGGAGAAGGAATATATAAAAATACAAATTCTGATTATGTATCAGGTCGTGGCCATATACTAAGTGGTGGTGGTGGTGGAAATAGCCATAATGCTGGTGGTGCTGGTGGTGGCAATGGTTCTGTTGGAGGAGATGGTGGTTTTGGATGGCAGTGTAATCCAACTGCCGGTGGAATAGGAGGTTTAGATTTATCTAATTATATTGCAACAAACCGCGTTTTTCTTGGTGGAGGAGGAGGTGCTGGCGAAGGGAATAATAACGTCGCTACACCTGGTGGAAATGGTGGAGGAATTATACTTATAAGTGCTGACAAAATAATAACAACTTCTTCGTGTTCAGGTGTAAATATCTCATCAAATGGTAATAATGGCCCCGATTGTAGTGCTAATGATGGTGCAGGTGGAGGTGGTGCTGGTGGCTGTATTATTCTAAATGTAGATTTATACACTATTGATGCTAATTGCTCACTAACAGTAAAAGCAAATGGTGGCACAGGTGGCGCTGTAAGTCATACCGCAGAACACGGTGGTGGTGGCGGTGGCGGAATGGGTAAGATTATTTATTCTGCAAGTGATCATTCATCAGTTGGTGATGAAGTAGGTTCAGGAGACGGTGGTGATTCTGGTGGAGGGAATGATAACCCTGGTTCTGGAGGAAGTACTTCGCCTGATGATGGGGACGATGGTATTGAAGATGGGGATGATTCGGGTCCTTTACCTGTTAGTCTTTTGAGTTTTAATACAAATACTATTGATAACTATGTGCTTATAAATTGGACTACAGCTTCAGAAACTAATAATATGGGTTTTGATGTTCAAGTTTCTTATGACAATATAAATTGGAACCGTATAGGATTTGTAAAAGGTAACGGTAATTCTAATCAGATTATTAATTATGAAAAGATTGATAGAAATCCAGTGAATGGTACTAATTATTATAGGCTTAAGCAAATGGATTATGATGGAAAGTATGAATATTCTGAGGTTATATCTGCGGTTATGAGTAAGAAAATACCAATAGTTTTTAATTATACTCCAAACCCTGCAAAGGATATAGTGTTTGTTAAACATAATATTAGTTCTAGATATTCAATATCTATATTTTCTATAGATGGAAAAAAAATGTTAGAAATGAATATGGATGTAGATGATACCTCCATTGATATTTCAAACTTACCGGTTGGTATTTATACTATTTCTGTTCTCACTAAGCATGATATAAAAAATTACAAACTAGTAATAAATTAAATGCAGAATTAATTTGTATAACAAGTAAAAGCCCAATCAAAATATTTTTTTTGATTGGGCTTTTAAATTATAAAAAAGTTTTCACTAAATAGAAGAGATATCTTTTTCTTTAATATAAAAAACATCATCTACCAATTTAGTATATTGATTGGTAAGGTCTTGTATTTTATCCATTAATTTTTTGGTAATATCTTCGCTTAGGCCATCTTTCTCTAGTTGATCAGCCTCGTGGTTTGCATCTTTACGAGCGTTACGAACGCCAACTTTGGCGTCTTCAGCTTCTGCCTTGGATTGCTTTATAAGATCCATACGACGTTCTTCTGTCAAAATTGGAATATTAAGCCTTATTATCGTGCCGTCATTTTGTGGATTTAATCCCAAATTAGAATTGGTAATTTCCTTTTCTATTAGAACTAAATTAGCTTTATCCCAAGGTTGAATTACTAGAGTTCTAGGGTCAGGGGTGCTTATGTTAGCAACCTGATTTAAAGGCATTACGCTGCCGTAATTATCTATTGAAATACTGTCAAGCATAGATGGGTTTGCTTTGCCAGCACGTATTTTATGCAATTCACTTTCTAAATGTTTGAGGCTAGATTTCATGCTATCTTCAGTCATCTCTAAACACATTTCTGCTTCTTCAGTCATCTTGTTTGTATATTATATAGTTGTTATTTTCTGCAATAGCAAAGTTATGATTATTTTTTGAATAAATCCAATAAATATATTTTGCTTTATCAATAAATCCTAATTGTTTGTATTTAAATAATATGTATCTTTGCGCACTTTTTCAAGGGAATATTATTTTCCGAGATAAAGCGTTGATTTAATAACAATTATAAATAATTACAATTATGAAGACAGTATCTATTAGCGGTTCTCTGCGCGAGAACTTAGGGAAGAAAGCTGCAAAAGCACTTCGTAAAGAAGAGCAAGTACCATGTGTAATATATGGTGGTGAACAACAAATTCACTTTTCTACATCAGTAAAATCATTTAAGGATATAATTTATACTCCTGAAATTGCTTTTATTGAAATCACTATTGGTGATAAAGTATTTAAAACAGTTCTACAAGCGGTACAATTCCACCCAGTAACTGATAATATTTATCATGTCGACTTTATTGAGTTAGTTGAAGGTAAGCCAGTTGTGATGCACGTACCAATTTATCCTTTAGGTACATCAAAAGGTGTTCTTAATGGTGGTCGTATGGTTCAACGTACCAAAGCATTAAAAGTAAAAGGTCTTCCTGAGTTTATTCCAGAGAAAATTGAAATTGATGTTTCGGCATTAAATATGGGACAAACAATTCAGATTAAGGATCTTACTATTGATAATGTTGAAGTTCTAGCTTATCCTAATACCAACGTTGTTGCTGTTAAAGCATCTCGTGTTTCTACTACTGATGAAGAAGAAGAAGGTGAAGAAGGTGAAGAAGGTGAAACTGCTGAAGGTGGTGAGAGCGAAGAAGGAGCTTCTGAAGAATAAAAACGCTTATTTGAGCATTTGCTCTTATGATATATTGAGAGGTGCACTGATCTATGATTGTTGCACCTCTTCTTTTTTTACTATAATATTTACTTTTTATTTCAACCGATTAGGCTTTTTAGGTAAATAGAAAAAATCCGTAAGGTTTTGATTTTTAAAATATAAATAATGAAATACTTAATTGTAGGATTGGGAAATGTAGGTTCTGAGTACGAAGGTACTAGACATAATATAGGTTTTGATGTTATAGATCAGTTTGCCAAGGATATTAATGCTGATAAATTTGAAATAGAACGTCATGCATATATGACAAAAGGGAAATTTAAAGGGCGTACGATTGTAATAATAAAACCTACTACCTATATGAATCTTAGTGGCAAGTCTGTAAAGTATTGGTTGACAGCCGAAAAAATATCCATAGATAATTGCCTTATTGTACTTGATGATTTAGCAATACCACTCGGTAAACTACGTATGAAAATTAAGGGTGGAGATGGAAAGCATAATGGACTTACCAGTATTATTGAGAGCTTAAGTACTAGTAAATTTCCACGACTTAGATTTGGTGTTGGTGATAATTTTTCTCGAGGCCATCAGGCGGAATTTGTTCTTGGAAAATGGAAAACAGAAGAACTAGATGTAGTAACGGAACGTAGTGATATGGCGGTGGAAATGATAAAAAGTTTTTGCTCAATAGGTATTGAAAGAACTATGACTGCCTATAATGGCAAATGATAAAAAAAATAAATGATTAAATTGTTTATTATTGCGTTATTGATATTTATTGTTCCGTCTAAATATATTTTGGCACAGGTTGATATAAATGAAAATACGGAACCTCATTTTGTGTTTACATGGGATAATGATGTTCTTTTTTATACCGACTATTATTATACACAAGGTTTATTTTTTAGATATAGTGAGGGTTTTCTTAAAAAAAATCCCATAAACTATATATTACCTTCTTTACCAAATTCTGTAGATAATTACAGCCTATCGGTAATACAAGAAATGTTTACCCCTTTAGAGATTAGAGATTCGGTTATTCGGATTGACGATAGGCCTTATGCAGGTTTGCTTTATATACGTTCTGAACGACTTTCTGTTAATTCTAAATATAAACTACTAATACGTAGTTCTTTAGATCTAGGAATTAGAGGTCCGCATTCATATGCTCAATATGCACAATACTATTATCATAAAATTGGAGATATTTTATTGCCTCAGGGTTGGCAGTATCAGTTAAGTGATTATCCTATTATTAACTATAATATTGCTGTACGAAAGCAACTTTATAGGCCTAATAAATATGTGGACTTAAGCTCGGTATTAGAAATGCGTTTAGGAACAATTTATTCTGATGTAAGTTTTGGTGGAATACTAAAAACAGGATTATTTAGGAGTGTTTTTGAAGAGAAATATGATAAAGATTTTCAGCTGTCAGCTCAGTTAGCAGCTTATTGGAAAATAGTTGCTTATAATGGAACTATGCAAGGAGATTTGAAGAATAACCCAAATGTATATGAAATTAAGGTGCCATATATTGAGCGTTATGTAGCGTCTTATTCTGCTAAAGCAAATGCTAGGTATAAAAATTTTGAACTATCTTTTGAATGGATATATCTTAACCCTGAATTTGAAATGGGTTTAGCGCATAGATATAATAGCCTTTCTCTTTGTTTATATTGGTAGTTGAATCTATCATGCCAATTTATTAGCAATTACTATTTTAATGTTGGGTTAATTTACTACCTTTGTTATCTAAATAATAAAACTATGAATAATACTGTAAATATAACTTCTGAAATAGGGAAGTTAAATACTGTAATAATACATACTCCTGGTCAGGAGGTAGAAAATATGACTCCAGCAAATGCCGAGAAAGCTTTATATAGTGATATTCTTAATTTGCCTATCTCTAAAAAAGAACATAGCTTTTTTGAAGGGGTTCTTTCTAAAGTTGCAAAAACATACCAACTAAAGGATTTGTTGGTAGATGTATTGAATAATGAAAGTGTAAGAAAAGAACTTGTGGAATCTTTGTATGTTGGGGGAGAGTTTAAGAAAATATTGCCAGAATTATATAAAATGGATTCCAAAATTCTTGGCGGCAAAATTATTGAAGGATTAGAGATAGTAAATGATAGTTTAACAAACTTCTTAAAAAGCCAACGCTATAGAATTCAGCCATTACATAATTTCTTTTTCATGAGAGATGCTTCTGTTAGCATAGGTAATGACGTGTTAATTAGTAAAATGGCAGGCCTAGTGCGTAGGCCAGAAACTAGTATAATGAAGGTTATTTTTGAGAATCATCCTGCATTTAATACTAATACAATAAATATACCTTCGGAGATAAACTCAAAACAAACTTTGATTGAGGGTGGAGATGTGCATATTGCTAGAGAAGATATATTATTGATAGGAATGGGAGCAAGGACTAATTCGCAAGGAATAGATTCTCTTGTTGATTATTATAAAAATATAAATGAAGAAAAACATTTTGTGATTCAAGAACTGCCTTTAACTCCTGAATCATTTATACATTTAGATATGGTTTTCACTCTTCTTGATAAAGATAAATGTATGGTTTATGAGCCTGTGATGTTTAATTCCTCTGAGCTTAAAACCATTCATATTCATGTAAAAGATGGTAAAATAAAATCTATATCAGAAAGAAAAAATATAATTGCTGCTCTGGAAGAGTTAAATATGCATCTGACTCCTGTAATATGTGGTGGTGCTGATGAATGGAACCAAGAGAGAGAGCAGTGGCATAGTGGTGCAAATTTCTTTAGTTTTGCTCCTGGAAAAGTATTGGGATATGCTCGAAATGTTAATACTGTTGAGCAAATGAATAATGCTGGTTTTGATATAATTACTGCAGCAGATGTTGTAAGTGGAAAGGATCACCCGGATAAGCACAATAAATGTTTTGTAACGGTAGAAGGTTCTGAGCTTGCTCGTGGTGGTGGTGGTGCCCGTTGTATGACTATGCCAGTAAATAGAGAAAATGTAAATTGGTAGATTATTATAGTGCTTTTCAAAAAAATAATAGAAAGAGATGATGAAAATTATCTCTTTTTGTATTGGTATAAGTGATGTTATATAATAACATTAGCTTGTGAATAAGTATATTGTATCTATTTTATTAAATACTACCTCATTAGTATATTTGTATTTAAATATATTATAGCGTTTGCGCCACAAAAAAACTTTCTTATGACTAAATATAAATTTTTAATTTCCATAATATTTTTAGTGCTTATTGGCAGTGTGTTTGCTCAAAAAATGACTCCTCAGCAATATGTTGAAAGATTTAAAGGTACTGCAATTCACCATCGTTTTGAATTTGGAATTCCTGCCGCAATCACATTATCTCAAGGAATTCTAGAGTCAGGTATTGGCGGTAGCTATTTAGCAGTAAATGCCAATAATCATTTTGGTATTAAATGCCATTCCGATTGGAAAGGTAAAAGGATTTATAAAGATGATGATGCTAAAGATGAGTGCTTTAGAGTTTATAATAATGCTGATGAATCTTATACCGACCATGCTCTATTCTTAACAGGAAAATCGCGCTATGAGTTTTTGTTTAGCTATAAAATTACAGATTATAAAAAGTGGGCTAAAGGGCTTAAAAAAGCTGGCTATGCCACAAATCCTCAATATCCCAAACGCCTTATTGATATTATTGAAAAGTATGATTTGGCTAAATACGACCTGATTTCTGAAGATGAATATAATGGGGTTAGTAAATTGGATACAAACATTAATGATACAGCTATTGTTGATACCATTGTGCAGGACGATATAATTGCTCATGAAAAAGTTCAAGAAAAGGATATTAAGCATGCCATATTATACCATAATCGTATAAAATCTATAATTGTGCACCATAATGAATCAATAATTGATATTGCCAATAAGTTCAATATACATCCTAATAAAATATATGCCTATAATGATATTAATAAAAAAGAAGCCTTAAAGCCAGGCATGAGATTATACCTTCAGCCAAAGCGACGTAGGGGTGATGTGAAATATCATATAGTAAGAAAGGGTGAGAATATTTGGGATATAAGTCAGCAGCATGGTATTAAAGTAAAATGGCTTCTAAAAAGAAATAATATCTCTAAAAAAGGTAAAATAAAGATAGGGCAGAAGTTATATTTGCAAAGAAATAAGCCATTATAATTTATGGATTATTAATAATTAATGAATATAAAAATTGTTAGTTTTGTGCAATAATAAAATTATACATGATGAAATTACTTAAAACCATATTTATAGCACTACTTATATCTACAATACCGTTTAGTGTTAGTGCGCAAAAATCTGATTATAAACCTAGCTTTACTGATAAATTACAATGGGGTGGTAATCTGGGGATGTCTTTTGGCTCTTATACATATATTCAAGTAGCACCAGTTTTGTTTTACGAGATTTATGATGATCTTATCTTGGGTGCTGGATTAGATTTCACCTATTATAAAGATAATTTTTACCATGTAGAGGGTAGTATTTGGTCACCTCGCATATTTGCTAGGTATTTTATTCTTGACAATATATTTGTTCATGCTGAATATATTCAGTCCTATTATAAAGATAACTATAGTCCATTTCCTGATAAACAATGGATGTGGTCTGAACCAGGGTATTATGCTGGTGGTGGTTATCGCCAATGGATGGGAACAAATTCTTATATGTTTGTAATGCTTCTTTTCGATTTGCAAAGCGATCAAATGGACTTTGGCAATAACCCTAGAATGGAAATAGGTTTTGCCGCAGGTTTCTAATATTAATTAGTCTTCTTTATACCATCCAGCATACATATGGTAGCTGTCTGAAATCCTATTTATTTCGTCCTTAGTTAGTTCTGGATCTAAATCCTTTATTTTTTTTGCAGGAGTACCTGCGTATATTGTGCCACTTTCTACTATTGTATTTTTAGTTACTACGGCGCCTGGAGCAATAATGCAGTTGCTTTCTACCACAACATTATCCATAATTATAGCTCCCATACCAATAAGTACATCATTATGGATTGTGCAGCCATGCACAACAGCATTATGGGCAATTGATACGTTATCGCCAATACTTGTTGGACTCTTTTTGTAAGTAGCATGTACGGTGGCATTATCTTGTATGTTTACATTATTGCCAATTCTTATACTATGCACATCGCCACGAATTACAGCACTATACCATACGCTGCAATTATCTCCCATTTCCACATCTCCAACAATAACTGCCGTTTCTGCAAAGAAACAGTCTTTGCCAAATTTTGGACTTTTTCCTAATAATTCTCTAATTATTGCCATTATATTTAAGTTTAATAATTCTCGTTGTTTGTTTTGTTATTGCATATCTATTGTCAATTCTATAACCTATAATCCATGCTATTTCACCAGCATTACAAAGTATTAAAATATCATCTTTCTTATCTCTAGATATTTTATTGTCGATAAAGAAATCGCTAATTTTCTTTTTGTTTTTCATCCCTAAAGGATAGAAAAAATCTCCATCATTCCAATTTCGTACTACCAAAGGGAATTCTAATTTGTTAGCGTCAATAAATGCTAAATTATTATCATTTACTTTATAATTTCCTTCAAAATTATCATTAGTATCAATATTTAATTCCTTCCAATTGCTATCCGAAAAAGAGTTGATTACTATATTAATAGTTTTCTTCTTATTCTCTTTTGATTTTAAAAAAAGAAAATGTCTATCTACTAGTACTTCGTGGCTTGAGCTTTGAATTGTAGATCCTACTTTTTTATCTTCAATTAGTTTTATAATATCTTTTATATGTGGTAGCTGAAAATTGTAATCCTTTAAGCAATAATATAGTATTAGCTCTGGGGAGTGACTACTAATAAGCTGATTAGTATCAATTTGTAGGTTTCCATTTTTATAAGTAGTAATGCTATTTATTTCAGCATTTATATGATATAGTGCGTAATTTTCTACTTGTTGCAATTGGTTTACAGACTGATTTAGACTATCACTAAAATCAGTGCGTAGTTTTTTAAATTCAGGTAATATATGATGCCTAATATAATTTCTTTGGTACTTATCGGAGGCATTGCTAGAGTCTTCTTTATACGGAATATTATTTTCCTTAATAAAATCAGACAGTTTTTCTCTGTCGGTAAATAGTAAAGGTCTTATTATTGAATGCTTATTGGAGCTAATACCGTGCATGCCTGCAATACCAGTGCCACGTATAAGGTTTATAAAGAAAGTTTCCACCTGATCATCAAGGTGATGAGCAATAGCTATTTTGCTAAAGTTTTCTTTTTCTTTTATTTGATTAAACCAATTATAGCGCAAATCTCTTGCTGCCATTTGAGTGCTAATTTTTTCAGTTCTAGCAAAATCGGATGTTTCAAAAGTAGCTTGATATAGCTTAATATTATTCATTTCGCAATAGTCTTTTACAAACTTGCTTTCAGTATCACTTTCAGCTCCTCTAAGGCTAAAATTCACATTAGCTACAGCATATTTGAATCCACTTTGCTTAAATAAATAAAGCATCGCCATGGAGTCCATTCCTCCACTTACGCCTAGCAAATATCGCTCACTTTTATAGTTGGGAACAATAGTTTCCATAAAATTTCTGAATGCATTTATCATAAAGCAAAATTACTAAAAATAGGTGCATAAAAAAAGCTGCCTTTTGGCAGCTTTTAATTATTTTATAAAATCGTAAAATTAGTTTACAATCATTTTCTTAGTTACCTGAGAGTTACCAGCAGTTACAGTATAGAAATAAATTCCACTTGATAAGTTATTTGAATTTAAATCGATAGTATGTGTACCACTAGCTTTTTTGCCTAGGCTCATTGTATAAACAGTTTGACCAGTAATGTTAATTACTTCAATGCTTAAGTTAGCAGATTTGTCAAGGTTTACATCAATTTGAGTAGTTCCATTAAATGGGTTTGGTCTGTTTTGAGATACACGAATGTTATTATCAATACTTGATTTGAAACCAGGATTAGTAATAAAATCAGCATCAGTAAATTCAATACCTTCCATATATACATGAGTAATAGCATCTAGTGGACCTGTACCTCTTGATATTTTAGAAGTATGAACAGTATAAGTGCCATTATCTGTTGATACTACGTCTGCCATATAATGGAAAAAGAAGTCAGCATCATAAGCAGTACCAATAGTAAAGTTAGTAGGCTCTGTTCTTAAGTCATTAACAACATCATAACCTGCAACATATAAGTTTGGTAACACATTAAGATAATATGCGCCATCAGTATCAAGCCATGCATCGTTTGTGTCTGAGTCAGTCCATGAAGCAAATACTTTTGTTCCATCATCAGTTCTACTAGCTTGTAATCTTAAATCCCAACCTTGATCTCCGTAGTTTCCTTCAGTATCTTTTACTGCAAACGATTGTAAATCACCTAAGTGGCGTGCATCCCAACCTGTAGCAGTTGTGAAAATATCCATAATAGGGTTAGTATAAAGGTTTGAAGACCAGTACCAAGAATAATCTAGTGAATCTGGGTGGTTATTAGAAGCTGATCTAATATAAGCCGTAAGGTGTAATTGATTATTAACATCTACAACACCATCAATCTTATTAGAGAATGCTGGACGAGCTTGAGTTGAACCAGCCATTGGGCGTAAATAATCTGTAATATTAGAAACTGTAGAGAAATCAAATACAGGCATCATATTCCAAGTAGCACCAGCGTCAATAGACTTCCATACTAAAGGCATAAAAGCACTGTGATCAGTTGTTGCATCTCTACCAATAGTCCAAATATAACCAACAGTACCATCTTTTGAGAAGGCCATTTGCCAGAAAAATGCATATCCATTTACACCACCATCAGCACCAACGCTAAAATCATAATGTAGTTTTATTGTATTCCAATCAAAACCGTTAGTAGTAGAGTTAAACGTACCTGTTACAATATGTGTAGTGTCATGAGCATATGGAGCATCAATTGTAGAAGCACCAATAATGTGAACTTTACCATCAGTAGTAGCACTCATAGAGTTTCTAATGAAAGCATTCTCTGCTGGTAAATATTGATTTACAATATTAGTACCATCAACTTTGCCACTTCCAAAAAAGTTAGCATCCCATACAGCAGTTCCTTTAGTACCATCATGAGAAGGTCCACTATATACAACGTAAGCATCTGCTGGAGTTGTGTTACCTGCAGGGTTATAAATAACTCCTCCTGGGTATCTATTGTAGTGAGGTGCTGTTGCGTTGTCTGGTAAATATAAGCTTGTTGACCAAGAAGCTCCACCATCGCTAGATGTAGAAACCATTATATCTCCTGAGCTAGTTGCTCCATTATCACCAACTTTACCTCTATGAGTATAGCTTAGTAAATTTAAGCCTTCATGATAAGTCATTGCTGATTGTGCTTCAACTAATGCAGTATAAATATTATTCGAAAATCCAATATCAACACCATTGACTGCGCCTTTGGTTTGTACTGATTTCTTCACAGGACCCATGATGTCATTTTCTTGAAAATCCATCTTTACAGTCTGTTGCTTGCAATCATTAGCATGTACTCGGTTAAGTTTGCTCATGTTTTGTCCAAATGACAATGAGCTAACACCTAAGGCTAATGCAAAAAGTAATCCTTTTTTCATGTGTAGTAGTTTAAGTTTAACGTTTATTTAATTTCCTTTAATTGGTAAATAGAAATATAATGTGATTTAATATTTCAAACACAAAGATAATTAATTTTTACAGTTATTGACTACTAATTATGTTAATTTGAATAAATAATCTGTTTTTTAGAGTTTTTAGATCATTATAATATACCAATGATTAACAAAAAGTGGAACACCTAGAATATTTTTCTACTTTTTAAATTATAAAATTCCAACTATAGTCATATTTTAAGTGAATAAAAAGATAACGAATTTATCGGCAGGTTTGGTTAAATTTGTTAAAATTTGTGTAACAGAAAAGAGGGGTCTATTAAATTAATCAGGATAAAAATCCTTTTGGTATTAATCCTCTTTTGTTCTTTATGATTTTAACAAATAGGTTCTACTGATTTTGTTGTGGATATTTTATTTCAGCTTCGCTGAAACAATAATAATAATCACCTAGCCTGCCGATAGGCAAGGTAAAAATTAGCGTCAAAAATAATTATTTAGTAAAGCGAGT
>JAGLDA010000191.1 GCA_023145955.1 Bacteroidales bacterium | reverse complement strand
CTTTTAACCCTGGTGGGCCCACAAGGACTTGAACCTTGGACCAATTGATTATGAGTCAACTACTCTAACCAACTGAGCTATAGGCCCTAATTAAAGCAAGTAAGTACCTGTCTTTAATTGCGAGTGCAAAAGTAAACAAATAATCTTTATACGCAAGGCATTTTTCATATTTTTGCATAAATATTTTATAAATGATAAAGAACATAATTTTTGACCTTGGTGGAGTTATTTTAAATATAGATTTCCATAAGGCAGCAGAGGCTTTTAAAGATTTAGGAATTACAAATTTTGAAAATTTATACTCCCGTGCTACACAGAGTAATCTTTTTATAAACCTGGAATTAGGTGTGATTTCTGATGAAGAATTCTATACTGCTATTCGAGAGCTCAGTGGAATAAGTATTTCCAATGAGGATATAAAGGTGGCATGGAATGAATTACTTCTAGATTTTCCAAAAGAAAGGTTGAATTTGCTTAAAAATTTAGCGGGAAACTACAAACTTTTTCTATTGTCTAATACTAATAAGATTCACTATGATTCTTATCAAAATGATTTACAGATAAAACATGGTATTGAAGGTTTAGAGAAACTTTTTGAGAAATGTTATTTCTCTCATGATATTGGTATTCGCAAGCCCGAACCTGAGAGTTATAATTATGTTCTTGAGCAGAATAATCTTAGGCCCGAAGAGACTTTATTTATTGATGATACGGTATTGAATATTGATGCTGCAGTTTCTGTAGGTGTTAAAGCTTTGTTTATAAACATTGATAGGGGTGATGATGTTTTAGACTATTTTGAAGATGGAAAAATTGGAAAACTTAAACCTTATATAAATACTGATTATACTTCTGCCACAAATCTATTTAAAGATAAGGTTGATAATATGTGGGATGATGATAATGCACCTATTTTGGTTGGTATAGGTATTAGAACTCCTGCCAATATTGGCGGTTTGATTCGTTTGGCAGGAACGATAGGTTGTAAAAAAGTGCTCTTTGCTGATGATAAGAGAGACCATAAAATATCTAAAATAAAAAAGTCTGCTACCAATGGTTTTACTAAAGTAAATTGGAGTTTTGTTAGTTTAGATAATTGGAATGATGAAATACCTTCTGATTATACTATTATTGCTATGGAAACTACTCCCGATGCCAAAATGATATATGATGTTGATTTCCCAGAGAAGGTTGCTATAGTAGTTGGTGATGAGAGCTATGGTATATATATGGAAAGTTTACAAAAATGTGATAGTCAATTATATATACCTATGAATGGTATTGTAAAATCGCTTAATGTAGTCCAAGCTGCAGGAGTTACTTTATACGAACTATTACGCCAAAGAATAAAGGCTGTAAAAACGAAATAAGCAAAAAAAAATCAGCAATAATATTATTGCTGATTTTAGTAATTTATTTTTTTTAAAAGCTATTGATTAAAATATATCTCTATCATTAAAGAAGTAATTCATTTCAATTTTAGCATTTTCGTCACTATCAGAGCCATGTACTGCATTTTCGCCCATATTTGTGCCAAATAATTTTCGTATTGTACCATCTTTAGCTTCCTCAGGGTTAGTAGCACCAATGAAATCTCTATATGCTTCTACAGCATTTTCTTTTTCAACTACTATTGCCATAATTGGACCTGACGACATAAATTCTGTAAGTTCACCAAAGAAAGGACGCTCATTATGTATTGCATAAAAAGTTTCAGCTTCTGCTAAGCTTAGTTTTGTCATTTTTGCTGCAATAATTTTAAATCCACCTTCAGTGATTTTATTCATAATTGCTGCCATATAGCCTTTGCGCATTGCGGTAGGCTTTACCATTGTATAAGTTCTATTACCACCCATAATTATCAGTTTGTATGTTATATTTTGTGGGACAAATATATATGAATTTTCTTTTGTTTATACATTTCTGTAATATCAATATTCTGTTGGAGTTAATGGGTTATTATTTAGTATTTTTGCATTCTCAAAAATGAAATAATAAAGAGAATGAAAATAGATATTATTGATTTTATAGAACTTGGTAATAAGTTGCCAATTATTGATGTTCGTACTCCTGCAGAGTTTGAGCAAGGGCATATTCCTGATGCTATAAATATTCCTCTATTTAGTAACGATGAGCGTGCTGTGGTAGGCACATTATACAAAAAACGAGGTAAAGATAAGGCTGTACTTGAGGGCTTGAAAATTGTTGGTCCTAAAATGTATGATTTTGTTGTGGCTGCAAAGAAAGCTTCTGTAGAAGGCAAAGTTTTGCTTCATTGCTGGAGAGGTGGAATGCGGTCTGCAAGCATGGCTTGGCTATTCGAAACTGCCGGACTTAAGGCAGATACGCTTGAGGGGGGCTATAAAGCTTACCGTTCGTATATTCGAAAGGCACTCTCTCGTAATCAAAAGATAAATATTCTTGGAGGAATGACTGGTAGTAATAAAACTGATATTCTTCTTGAAATGCAAAAAATGGGAGAACAGGTTATCGACCTGGAAGGGGAAGCTAGGCATAGAGGTAGCTCTTTTGGGCAAATTGGACTTGAGCCACAACCTACCAATGAGCAATTTGAAAATAATATTGCCAAGCTATGGTTGAACTTAGACCCTAGCAAAACACTTTGGCTTGAGGATGAAAGTAGAGTAATGGGGCGAGTGCGAATAACGGAAGATATGTTTGATTTGATACGGATATCTCCTCTTTATATTCTCGAAAAAACTAAGCAAATGCGTATACAACATCTTGTGAATGAATATGCTAATTTAGATGTTGATGAGCTTGAGAATGCTATTAAGAGAATAGAAAAACGAATTGGAGGGCTTAAGCTAAAACTAGCAATTGATGCTTTGCATAATAGAGATTTTGCTGAAGTGGCAAATATTACACTAGATTATTACGACAAAACTTATACTTATGGTATAGATCAGCGAACAGAAGTAGAAAAGATACTTATTGAAAGTAATACTGCTGATCCCATAGAAAATGCGAATATGATTCTTGAAATCAGTAAAAATAGATAGAATATAAAATTCTTATCAGATAAATGGCTATTCCAAATACTAAATACCAAAATCACCTGCAAGAGATAGTTAAGCGCTTACCTCATAAGCCTGGTATTTATCAGTATTTTGATAAGAATGGTAAGATAATTTATGTGGGTAAGGCTAAAGCTTTGAAAAGTAGGGTAGGCTCATATTTCAATAAAGACCAACAACATGGTGCTAAAATAACTTTTTTAGTAAGGCAAATAGCTGATATTAAGGTTATAGTGGTTGATTCGGAAATTGATGCTTTGTTATTGGAAAATAATTTTATAAAGAAATATCAGCCTAGATATAATATCCTAATGAAGGATGATAAAACCTACCCTTGGATTTGTATAAAAAATGAAGCTTTTCCTAGAATTTTTTCCACAAGAAATGTAATAAAAGATGGATCTCTTTATTTTGGTCCTTATGCCTCTGGCAGAATGATGCATACTATGCTTGATCTTATAAGGCAGTTATATACCATAAGAACTTGTAAGCTGAACTTATCGGAGGAAAGTATTAAATCTAAAGGCTATAAGGTATGCCTTGAATATCATATTGGTAAATGCAAAGGTGCATGCATAGCAAAAGAAACGCAAAGTGAGTATCAGGGATATATAGAAGAAATTAAGCATTTATTAAAAGGAAATATCCATACAGTAAAGCAAAATCTTAAAAAGCAAATGATGTTTTTTGCTGCAGAAATGGAATTTGAAAAAGCTCAGGAAATAAAAGTAAAGATTGATCTATTGGATAATTATCAAAGCAAATCGGTAGTGGTAAATACTTCCATAGATGATTTGGATGTTTTTAGCATTATTTCTGACGAAGATGAAGCTTTTGTGAATTATCTTAAAGTAATAAATGGTGCAATAGTACAGGCTCATTCTGTGGAAATAAAAAAGCGACTTGATGAAACTGATGAGGAAATATTGGCATATGCTATCATTAATATTAGAAAACAATTGCATAGTAATTCTACAGAATTATTAGTGCCGATTATTCCTAATATAGAGCTTTCTGATACTAAGTTTCTGATACCGCAGCGTGGCGATAAAAAGAAGCTGTTGGAACTCTCACAGCGCAATGTGAAGTTTTATAGACTTGATATTTTGAAGAAACGTAGCTTGATTGACCCAGATAGAAATAATAAGAGAATTCTTTCTGTAATGCAAAAGGATTTGCGCATGAAAGTACCACCTTATCATATCGAATGTTTTGATAATTCCAATATGCAGGGAGACCATGCAGTAGCAGCTTGTGTTGTTTTTAAAAACACCAAACCTAGCAAAAAGGATTATCGTCATTTTAATATAAAAACAGTTGTAGGTCCTGATGATTATGCTTCAATGGAAGAGGTTATTTTTCGTAGGTATTCTCGCCTTATTAAGGAAAAACAGAGTTTGCCACAGCTAATAGTTATTGATGGAGGAAAAGGGCAACTTTCCGCTGCCATGAAAAGTATTGTTAAGCTTGGTTTAAAAGGAAAAATAACCGTAATAGGGATTGCAAAAAGACTTGAAGAAATATTCTTTCCTGGAGATTCTATCCCATTATATCTCGATAAAACTTCCGAAAGTTTGAAGATTATTCAGCAGACTAGGGACGAGGCTCATAGGTTTGGGATTACTCATTATCGAAAAAAACATCAAAAATCGTTAATTAAAAGTCAGTTAGGAGATATAAAGGGTATAGGCCCATCCACAGAAACCAAATTGCTGAAAAAGTTTAAATCAGTAAAGCGGTTAAAAGAAGCTGGATTTGAAGAATGGGAGAAAGAAATTGGCGTATCCAAGGCATCTATTTTACGAGAAGGACTAAAAAATTAAAAAATATTATAATTTGTATTTATAAAATAATAATACTTTACTTTTGTATCTAATGAATCAAGAACTATCAAAGGCGGAGAGGATTAATAGTAAAATTACTATCGAAAATATATTTAAGAATGGTGATTCGGTATTTTCTTTTCCGTACAAAGTTATTTGGATAGAATCTACTAATGATGATGCTCCACTTGTTGAGATTCTCATTAGTGTAGGCAAAAAAAGATTTAAAAATGCTGTAGATAGAAATCAAATTAAGCGCCTAATTAAGGAATCATTTAGATTGAATAAAAATATGCTTTGGGATTTTTGTGATCAAAAACAACTTAAGCTTCAGCTTGCTTTGGTTTACGTTGGCAAAGAGATTAACACTTTTGAAACTCATAATAAATCTATGATTAAAATTATGAATAAGATTATTGATAAAACTAGTAACTCATAAGTGTATCAGTATCAGGGCGAACATATTTAAATTTTTTTTAGAAATTCAATTAAATAATATGTTCTCTAATATCAAAATAATTAATCCAAACAAACCGATGACCTTTTATGCATATAATTCTTTGAATTATTGTGTTATGTAATTTTCATTGGATTTTCAATAGATTAAAACTTATTATGATATATAATTTTATTATCACTCAGAGAGAATGATAATCTTTGAGTTTTAGAAATGCTCCACCAATGCGTAATTTTAACGATATTTACAGTCAATATTCTCTATAACTATAAGGACTTATTGCTAACCAACTGATTTCATTTTTAAAGTGTAATTTATAATTCGAATTTGTATTTTACTTTTAGATTTATTAGCTCTAGTATTCCTGTATTCACTTAGTAAATTATAATAATATGTTAATAGATGTGAATTTTTAGTAAATTCGCAGCTTAAATTTTACAAATAAAGTTATTTAATTAAGATTAAATTATGGAAAATATAACACAAAGCCTTAGAGATTCTAAAGGTGCAAGGTGGGGAGCGCTAGCAGTAGTATCCTTTACTATGATGACGGGTTATTACATTAACTATGTAATTTCTCCTTTAAAACCACTACTTGAGGCAGAGTTTGGTTGGACTAGTGGTGATTTTGGACTTTGGAATTCAGCTTATGGTTGGTTCAATGTATTTTTCTTCATGCTTATTTTTGGTGGAATTATCCTTGATAAAATTGGTGTAAGATTTACTGGTATTGGTGCAGCTTTGACTATGATTGCTGGTACAATACTGCAATATGCAGCCATTGAAGGTTTAGTGCCAATGGGTGAGATATATTTCTCGGGAACGTTTTTAGAAATGAAATCTCAGATTGCATATGGAGCTGTTGGTTTTGCAATATTTGGAGTTGGTGTAGAGATAGCAGGTATTACAGTTTCCAAGGTAATTGTGAAATGGTTTAAAGGAAAAGAACTTGCTCTAGCAATGGGCCTTGAGATGGGCATGGCCCGTATGGGTACAGCCATGGCACTTGCTTTACCATATCCTATGGCCACTATTTGGTTTGGAACTGAAGCAGATCCAGCTCTTTCGGCACCAGTAATGCTGGGACTTGGTTTATTAGTAGCAGGTCTTGTAGCTTTTATTTGGTATACTACAATGGACAAGAAGTTAGAAGCTTCAGAAGGTATTGTTGATGCGGCTAACAAAGAAGATGAGTTTAAACTAAGTGATATATTAACGATTATATTTAATAAAGGGTTTTGGCTAATCGCCTTATTATGTGTTTTATTCTATTCTGGAGTATTCCCATTCTTATATTATGCAACTGACCTTATGATTAATAAATATGGAGTAGATCCACATATGGCAGGAATTATTCCAAGTATGTTACCATTTGGTACCATATTATTAACACCAGTATTTGGTACTATTTACGACAGATATGGTAAAGGAGCAACTATTATGCTTATAGGTTCTGTTATGTTATTATTAACTCACCTTGTGTTTGCTATGCCTAACCTTACTGAGCCATGGATGGCAATAGGTTTAATTCTATTTTTAGGAATTACATTCTCATTAGTTCCATCGGCAATGTGGCCTTCGGTTCCAAAAATTATTGACGAAAAACTTTTAGGAACTGCTTATGCCTTAATTTTCTGGGTTCAAAACTGGGGATTAATGGGTGTGCCTTTATTAATTGGTTGGGCATTAGATTATTCAAATCCTGAGCGTGTTGCGGCTAATGCTGCTAGAGCTGCTGGTGACTTAACCGTGGTTTTGCCTTCTTATGATTATACTCTTCCAATGCAGATATTTGCTGCTACTGGTGCATTAGCAATTGTTATTGCTATATTGCTTAAAATAGAAGATAAGAAAAAAGGATACGGCTTGGAATTACCTAATATTCAGAAGTAAAAAGAATTGAATATAAAATATATAAAGGACGGCCTAAAAGCCGTCTTTTTTTTTTGTAATTTCGTGCCACTTTAAAAAGATATTACTAAAATATTTATAAATTAGTAAGTTTTAAATTCACATATAAACAATAAAAACATAATACAAGATGAGTAAAGAAATTTTAAATTTAGAACCAAAAGAAGTTTGGAAACATTTCTATTCTCTTACACAGGTTCCACGTCCTTCTAAGCACGAAGATGCTATCCAGGATTTTATGATGAAGTTTGGACAAGATTTAGGTCTTGAAACTATTAAGGATACTGTTGGTAATATTATTATTCGCAAACCAGCAACTCCAGGAATGGAAGATAGACTGGGAGTAATAATGCAAGGTCACTTGGATATGGTTCCTCAAAAGAATAATGATACTAAGCATGATTTTACTAAAGATCCTATTGATGCATATATTGATGGTGATTGGGTGACTGCTAGAGGCACAACTTTAGGTGCTGATAACGGAATGGGAGTAGCAGCTTCAATGGCTATACTTGCAGCTACTGATTTAGTGCATGGTCCTGTAGAAGGATTGTTTACTTGTGATGAGGAAACTGGTATGACAGGTGCTTTTGGACTAGAGCCAGGTATTCTTAAGGGTGATATCCTTATGAATTTGGATTCTGAAGATGAAGGTGAATTATATGTTGGTTGTGCTGGTGGTATTGATGCTACTATTACATTTGATGTTAAGAATGAGGCTACTCCTGCAGGAATGGCAGCTTATAAACTTGAAGTTTCAGGTTTAAAAGGTGGGCACTCTGGTGTTGATATTCCTCTAGGACGTGGTAATTCTAATAAATTACTTTT
>JAGLDA010000190.1 GCA_023145955.1 Bacteroidales bacterium | reverse complement strand
CACCTGCAGATGTTAGTTACTATACTTGATGACCCTGAGGCTACCGATAACGATAAGTTTGTTGCATATACATTACTAAAGAATTCAGCTGTTGCCGCTGATGGTGAATTGCCGACCTGTCAAGATACAGGTACTGCTATTGTTATGGGCAAAAAAGGTGAAAATGTTTATACTGGTGTAAATGATGCTGAGTTTTTCTCAAAAGGTGTTTTTAATACATACCAAAATAATAATTTAAGATTTTCGCAGATTGTTCCACTGACAATGCTTGACGAAAAAAATTCTGGCACAAACCTTCCTGCTCAAATTGATTTATACGCTACTCAGGGTAGTGAGTATAAGTTTTTATTTGTTGCTAAGGGTGGAGGTTCTGCCAATAAAACATATTTATATCAGCAGACAAAGCAATTGCTTACTGAGGATAATCTTACCAAATTCTTAATAGATAAATTGGGAGATATTGGAACGGCTGCTTGCCCTCCTTATCACCTAGCTATTGTTATTGGTGGCACTTCTGCAGAGAAAAATCTTCAGGCAGTAAAGTATGCTTCTGCTGGTTATTATGATAACCTTCCTACTTCTGGAAATGAAGGAGGTCGTGCTTTTCGTGATTTAGAATGGGAGAAAAAAGTTATGGAAATAACTCAAGAGCTTGGTGTTGGTGCTCAGTTTGGTGGTAAGTATTTCGCTCACGATGTGCGCGTAATTCGTATGCCTCGCCATGCTGCTTCTAATCCTGTGGGACTTGGTGTTAGCTGTAGTGCTGATAGAAACATAAAAGCTAAAATTACTAAGGATGGAGTTTTTGTAGAGCAAATGGAAAAAAATCCTGCTCGCTTGGTTCCTGAAAATCCTCCACATCTTTCGCCAGCGGTTGATATTGATTTAGATAAGCCAATGAAAGAAGTGCTTGCTGAACTTAGCAAATATCCTGTGAAAACTCGTCTTAATCTATCAGGAACTCTTATTGTAGCTCGTGATATGGCTCATGCTCGTATTCAAGAAATGCTTGATAATGGTGAGCAAATGCCTGATTATTTCAAAAACCATCCTATATATTATGCAGGTCCGGCAAAAACGCCTAAAGGTATGCCTTCTGGTAGTTTTGGCCCTACAACGTCTAACCGTATGGACCCTTATGTTGGACCATTCCAAGCTGTTGGCGGTAGCATGATTATGGTTGCTAAAGGAAATCGCTCTCCTCAGGTAAAAGACGCTTGCCAAAAATATGGGGGTTTCTACCTAGGCTCAATTGGTGGCCCTGCTGCTATTCTTGCTAAAGAAAATATTCTTAATATTGAAGTGGTTGATTTTGAAGAATATGGAATGGAAGCTGTTCGTAAAATTAAAATTAAGAATTTCCCTGCTTTCATCATTACCGATGATAAAGGAAACGACTTCTTTGAGCAGTTGTAAAAACTGTATTAAATATATAATCTAGAAAGCCATATTATGAAATAATATGGCTTTTTTTTGAATTTAGATTATTGCATAATGCCTTTTATATTTCTAAGCTACTGGTATATCCGATTAAAATTCGAAAGTAAACAATGCCGACTTATAAGGCTGATATGCCTGTCTGCCGATTCAGGCATGCAATGAATAATAATGACATGCTTGCTTCTTAATAGGTATTAATAAACTTATTCTTTGATTTCTCAACTCTTGATTTGCATAATAAAATACACTTTTAAGGAATAGTGAATTTATATAGAAAGTAATAAAAATATGCTGCACTACTTGTATCTATATCTATATAGATATGATAATCAGCTATATAAAGCTATTAAATTAACGCTATAGGTAGTTTATTTTTTAATATTTTATACCTAGTTTATACCTAATTTAATTTTAAAAAATACCTAATGTTTTATCTATATTTGTTGGCGAAGATTAAAACTAACAACCGTGTTTCATGATGTAGGTGTATTAATTATTGCTGTAGCAACATAAAATTAATAGGAGACCAAGGGAAACACTAGATTTTAATAATCCTAAAGAACTATTTTATAAATTTGTAAACTGAAAATTGCGTTTGCGACTTGAACCTACCCTTATTTATAAGATATAATAGACTTTATTCCATTAATTATTTATTGTATATTTGCTACTAACTAATGCGTGTGTAATTATACTATTATAAAATCATGAAGAGGGTCTTATTAATATTTATTATTGGTATATTATCTTTAAATGCCAAAACTCAAGATCTAACAAGAAATAATGTATTTGTAGAACTTGGTGGTCTATCATATTACTACTCTCTGAATTATGAGCGTTTATTAACTGAAAATGTAAAAACGAATTTTACTTACCGTATTGGCTTATCTAGTAGTTTCCCTTTTGAGCAAATTACTGATGCTTCGTATATAATTCCTATGAGTTTTTCATTGATACGACAAATTAGTGATAGGAATTTTTATTTTGAAGCAAAAGCAATCCTTGCATTTTCAATATATAAAGAGCATATTAGAATTGATAACAGTAGGGCTTATACATATGAATACACTAAGGAGATGTATCCTGATTTGGGTGTTGGAGTTAGATGGCAACCTACTAAAGGAGGCTTTTTTTGGAATATAACTTTGCAACTACGTTCATGTTTAAATACGTTTGAAGAGAATAGTGATAATGAACTCGGATTCCCTTTA
>JAGLDA010000019.1 GCA_023145955.1 Bacteroidales bacterium | reverse complement strand
GCATTTATAGACAAAAACCAAGCTTATAAAATTCAGGTGAAAACTCCTGATGGGGTTGTTATTGAATCTAGATTTGAAAATTATACTTCTGCACCTGATATTGGTGATATCTATTGGTTTACTAAGGATATTCCTAGCTCAGATGTAATAGGTTACCAGTTTTATACAGATATGCATGCTTCAGAGTTGGATAGTAGGTATTATTTATACGAAATTATAGAAACCTATGAGCATCATTCACCTTATCCATTAGAGTATTGGTGGAATGGTCAGCTTAATAGGGTAGTGCCTCCTGATTATTCAAAAATGTATTGCTGGGTTACTAGCAAAATTAGTGATGTATATCCTCTTTCTACCAAGGAGTTTAGTGTAAATGAATATGATGAGTATAAGCTCAATTTTACTACCAATTATACTCAAAAACTTCAGCATACATATAGCTTATTATTAAAGCAGTACTCTACTAGTGAAGAAGCATATAATTATTGGGCTCAAATGCGAAAAAATCTACATCAAAGTGGAGGTATGTATAATAGTCAGCCAATAGCTGTAAAAGGAAATTTAAAAAGTATTAGTGGTAGCGATGCTGAAGTTCTGGGGTTTTTCGGTGTTTCTTCTTTGAAAGAGAAACGGATATTTGTACCTCCTTCACCTTTCAAAATTATTGATAATTCTTGTACTATGCGTATATTAAGATATGGTTATCGTGAAATCTTATGGAGTGAATACCCTGCTTATATATATTCGGAAAATGGGATTCCACAAAGAAAACTTATGTCTAATGCTTGTGTGGATTGCACTTTTAGAGGTGGATATCTTCAGAAACCAGATTTTTGGCCATAAAAATATGTAATGATGAATAATAATAACTCATATCAATTATTTGTAAAAAGCTTTTTATTATTGCTTTTGTGCATTGCTATGCCCATAAAAAATAGTATTGCTCAAAATAATAATATAAATTATTCTGTTGATTTATCTACCGATAAGAGCTTTTATGTAGTTGGCGAAATCATAGGAATAAAAACTATTATTCCAGAGTTTTTAATTTATAAAAATAGTAAGCACGATTATATTTATTGCGATTTAATTAGCCAAGAAGGAAATATTAAATCATCAATAAAACTTATGCTTACCAATGGTATGGGCAAGGGGCAAATATTTATTCCAAATAATCTTAAAAGTGGTTATTATATACTAAGAGCCTATACCAGGCAAATGAGAACCACTCCTTCTTCTTATGCCTTTTTGGAGATTAAAATTGTAAATATTAATGATGCTAATACTTGTACAATAGGAAGTAATCAGAGGATTAAACTTGATATAGACTCTGTAATAAATACTCCTGAAATTGAAATTAAAGGACTTCTAAAGAAGTATACTAAGCGCGAAAAGGTTAGTTTTAGCTTTGTCTTGGATACATTATTATATTCAAGTTCATCGGTTTCTATTTCAGTAATTCCCAAACAAGCATTTGCGAGTAATAAGCTTAAGGCTGAGCTTATTGCTGATATTAGTGTGGATTCAAACTTAGCGTTTTATGAAAATAGGGGATTTACTTTTATTGGAAAATTATCGCATACTGATAGTGGTAATACTGATGGTGGGAAACGAATATTCGTTAATATTATGAATACTAAGAATACTCAAGCTATAATCACAGATTCTAATGGTTATTTTTATTTGAGTATGCCTAATATTTATAACGAACAAGAGGTTTATATATCTACTGATACGGTAGATAAAGATGCAAGAGTGTTAGTTATTAAAGATTACGATACGTATTCAAACTATCTGCTGAATAAAGAGTTAAGACTTACTAATGAGCAAAAGAACTTTGCATTATTGCTTTCTCAAAATATAGCTTTAAGAAAGAGCTTTACCAAGAATGTAAAACCCACTATTGTAGCTGAAAAAAAGGAGGCTATACCTTTTTATTATGAGCCTGATCAAGTAACGGTAATAATGGATTATGTGGATATGCCTACGCTGCGTATGTATTTTGAAGAAATACCTAATGGCGCACAACTCTATAAGCAAAAAGGCAAAACTAAAGCTAGAATTTATGATAAAAATGAGATTCCATTGGTGCTCGAACCTATAATTATGATTGACTATGTGGTAGTAAATGTTTTGGATGCCGTATTAGAATTAAGCCCCAAATCTATTAATCGTATTGAGGTTGTAAAGCAGTATTATCAATTGGGCGATGTTAGTTTTGGTGGCATAGTAAATATTATTACCAATAATTCTGATTTCGGAGGATTTAATTTTGCTAATTCGTCTGCGGTAATAAATTATAATTTCTTAAATGAATATTTGCCTTTTGATAATGGATTCTCAACAGAGAATAACGATTTAGATACTCGTACCACACTTTGCTGGAATCCAAATCCTATGATATATGATGGCAAATTTGAAATTAAGTTTTGCACATCAGATGTAATTAATAATTATAGTGTGGTTATTCAAGGGCTTGATAACCAAGGTAAACCATTCTGTTTTACTCGTGATTTTGAAGTTGAGTAATCTTCTTTAAATGATAACTTAAAGTGCAATAATCAGCTTTTTATATTTTTATAAATACTTCCAAGAGAGTAGCTGTGGGTAGTGGGTGCAATTCCACTTTTTGTGTGATTGCAGGAAGTAATACTGTATCACCTATCCCCAAGTCCATATTTCCTTGCTCGCTTTTAAGGATAAAACTTCCTTTGGTGATTATATATATAACAAAAGAATCTAACTCATCATAATTCTTTTCCATAGGTTGGTTTATTTCAATTATATTGGTAGTGAAATACTTTTCATCTACCATTGGCATCGATTGGTTTTTATGTGAGTGATATTCTATCTTGCCACCTTTTTCAGCCTTAAAATCAATGGCTTCCATGGCTTCGTCAGTATGTAGTTTTCTGCCATTTCCTGTTTCATCTTTCCTGTCCCAATCGTACATTCGGTATGTTATATCAGCAGCTTGCTGAATCTCTGTTAACAATATGCCAGGTCCTAAAGCATGAACCTTGCCTGCTTCTATATAAAAGGCATCACCCTCCTTGGTATTTTCATAGTTTAATATTTCAGGAAGAGTATTGTCGTTAAGAGCAGTTAAGTATTCTCCTCTAGAGGTATTTTGAGAAAAGCCTTTTATTAACTTTGCTCCATTATCAGCCTGTATGACATACCACATCTCAGTCTTTCCTCTTTCAAAGCCTCGAGCTTTAGCAAGTTCGTCATCAGGGTGCACTTGTATGGATAACCAATCATTGGCATCAAGAAATTTTATTAGCAAAGGAAATTCATTCTGAAAAATATCATGAACTTTATCACCCACGAGGTCACTCATATATATTTCTAGGAGCTCATTAAGGTTGTTGCCTTCTAAAGGCCCTTCTGCTACAATAGATTCATTGCCAGGCACTCCCGAGATAGCCCATAGCTCACCACAGTTTGGTAATGGTGAGAAGTCATGCTTCAGTATTGTTTTAATCTTATTTCCTCCCCAAATTTTATTTTTAAATAGAGGAAGGAATTTTAATGGGCCTAGTATTTCCATGTTATTATTGCTTTGTTTGAAAAGCAAAAGTAGGAAAATTACACTTTATATTAAAAATAATTGTAACTTATTTAATTAATCATGCGTCATTATCTCAGACAAAATGAAACGCATAAATTATCATTACTAGTTTTTAAATTATGCTTTCAATTTTTATATACGATTTTAAACTATAAATTATGAATAATATATACAAAAACAGAAATAATACTTCTTCATTATTGAATAGGATTGCAGCGATTGTTCTGCTTATTTCTTTTGCAACATACAATGCAAATGCTCAAAAAAGCATTAAATACAATACCGATTTTTTTAATAAGGTAGTAGTTCCAAAAAAAGCAAATATTACGCTCTCTAATGCTGACTCATGTTACTTTCTTGTGGAGGCGGATGAAATAAATATTGATAAGTTTTCTTTTGAGGTTCGTAAAGAGGTGTTAACTTTTGATATTAAAGGTATTGAGAATATGTCCATGGAAATAGAGATTTTTAGCCCTCAATTTGAAGAAATAATTATGGATGGTGCTAGTGATTTAACCAGTAGTTCGAGGATAGAGGGAGATGCTATACATCTCGAATTAAGTGGCGCTTCAAGTGCTATTCTTAATGTAGACTACAATATACTAACTGCAAGAATTAGTGGTGCTAGTGATGTGAAAATTAGTGGGTTTGTGGATAGTATTTATGTGAACTCTAGTGGGGCTAGTGATTTCAACTCTTTTGAAGCAAAAACCATATATGCTAATGTAAAAGCTAGTGGTGCTAGCGATGTAAAGATAAATCCTGATAGTGCTGTTGTTGCTGATATTTCTGGAACTAGCTCATTGCGTTATAAAAATAATCCCACACATACTAGCATTGGTAAAAATGAATCTGTTTGGGTTGGTATTAATAACCATAGTGTATATGTAAGCGAAGATGAGGATACTATTAGGGTGTCTATTGGAGGAGGTGATACAGAGATTGTTATTTCTGAGGATGGAAACCCAAATATTAAATTCAAACGTAAAAAGAAAAATAAATTTAAAGGAAATTGGGCAGGAGTAGAGCTTGGAGTAAATGGTTACCTTACCCCTTCGCAAAGTATTGATATGCCTACTGGCTATGAGTTTATGGAGCTTAAATATGAAAAATCTACTAACTTTAATATAAACTTCTTTCAGCAGAGCTTTGGAATTATAGGCAATAAGTTTGGCTTTGTTACAGGGCTTGGCCTACGTTGGAATAATTATCGATTTGATAACAATATTATTCTTGATGCCGACTCTTCTGTATTTTATGGATATCAGGACCCTAGAACAGAAAGAGCTTACGAGAAGAGTAAGCTAACAGCATGGTACCTTACAATGCCTATACTTTTCGAATTCCAAACAAATCGTCATCACAATACAAATAGTTTTCATTTAACGGCAGGTGTTATTGGTGGTATTAGAATGGGCTCGCACTCAAAACAAGTGTATAGAGTAAATGGCAGTGGAAAGCATAAACCTAAAGTTTATGATGATTTTCATTTGCAACCTTTTATTCTTGATGCTACAGTGCGAATTGGCTGGGGTCCGCTAAACATATATGGTACATATTCAATTACCGAAATGTTTAGAAATGATAGTGGTCCGGAATTATATCCATTCTCTATAGGATTGATACTTCCTTTTACATAGTCTTTTAATCAAAGTAAGTTAAAGCAAAGAGTTTTCTTGCCTAATACAACATAAAATAATAATTAAGTTTAACTGTAGAAATCGTTGCTAAACAATATTTAGTAGCGATTTTTTTTGTCCTGTTTTTATGCAGAAGGCCTCAGTACATGACAAAAAAATAAATAATCCATTACATTATATTACTTAAGTTCAGTACACTAAATATATATATCAAAATTATCTTCGACTTTGAAATAAATAGACGTTTACAATAAGGCTCCAAAAATTATCGGATATTATTCTAGTTAATCAAATATATCTTTACATCATATACCTAAAATTGATACCTTTGCGATTAATTCATATTTAGCAATAGAATGCGGAGAGTTATTTTTATATTTATTTTGGTTATAGCGAGTATACAATTGTTTGCTACGCATAATCGTGCTGGAGAAATTACGTATAAGCAATTATCACAGCTTACGTATGAGTTTACTTTGGTAACATATACTTATACTCCTTCTTTAGCTGACAGGCCAACACTTGATCTTAATTGGGGCGATGGTACTGAATCTATAGTTCAGCGAATTTCTAAAACAAATTTACCAAATCAAGTAAGTATGAATATCTATAAGGGTACTCATACTTTTAGTGGGCAGGGTGAATTTATTATTAGTATGGAGGATCGCAACCGTAATGGGGGAGTGATTAATATCCCAAATTCAATAAATGTATCCTTTTATATAGAAACTGTTTTAACGATAAATCCTTTTATTGGAATCAATAATTCACCAGTTTTGTTAAACCCACCAATAGATAATGGTTGCGTTGGATATCCTTTTCTTCATAATCCTGGTGCTTACGATATAGATGGTGATAGTATAGCTTATGAGCTTATCCATTGTAGGGGGACTGATGGTGCTTATATTGCAGGCTACAGTTATCCTAATGCAAGTGTGAGTTTTAGTATTGACCCTATTACAGGTACCTTAGCATGGATAAATCCTACTATGATTGGCGAATTTAATGTAGCAATTCGTATTAAGGAATATAGAAATGGCGTATTGATAGGTACTATTACCAGAGATATGCAAATAACTATTGCAAATTGTAATAATAAACCTCCCGTGCTTACTGCTATAGCTGATACTTGTATTGAAGTGGGGCAAACTCTTACCATGCTTATTGAAGCTGATGATGTGGATAATGACATGGTTACTTTAAGAGGAACGGGTGGGCCAATACTTTTGCCTAATAGCCCTGCTATATTTCCACAGCCTAGCAATGCAATAGGTTATGTATCATCTACTTTTACTTGGACACCTATTTGTGAGCATGTGCAGTTATATCCATATCAAATGATTTTTAAAGCTAAAGATAATGGTTCACCTGTAAACCTAGTGGATATAAAAACAACTTTTATTAAAGTGATAGCTCCTGGTCCTACAAATTTATTGGCAAGCCCCAAAGGGATTACTATTGAACTTATTTGGGATAAATCAATTTGTTCTAATGCTGATAAGTATGATATATATAGGCATAATGGCTATATTGGATATCTAGCTTCAAATTGTGAAACTGGTGTGCCGGCATGGACAGGATATAGTTATATAGGAAGTACATCCTCTGTAAATGATACAACTTTTGTTGATTCTGGAAATGGATTTGGTTTGCAGCAGGGGAGTGATTATTGCTATATGGTAGTGGCTCGTTTTCCTGATGGAGCAGAGAGCTACCCATCCTTAGAAGTATGTGCTCAGCTGATAAAAGATGTGCCTGTAGTAACCAATGTTAGCGTTGATACTACTGCCATAAACGAAGGTGAAATTACTGTAATTTGGTCTAAACCAGACTCTTTGGATTATACCCAAACGCCAGGGCCTTTTGTGTATCAAGTGCTATATAATAATACAGGCTTTGGTCAACCTATGGTAATATTGGATTCTATGATGAGTTTAAATGATACCATTTTCCATCATAAAATTATTAATACCAAAGATGAAACTCATTATTACAAAATAGGATTTATTAATAATTCCATAGGAAATAGATTTTATATTGGTGAATCACAATTGGCATCAAGTATTTATTTGAGTGCAATTGGAAAAGCTAGGCGCATGGAGCTCAAATGGCAGCCATTGGTGCCATGGACTAATGATACATTTATTGTTTATAGGGAAGTAAGCTCCGATATTTTTGATAGTATAGGATATACTACAACTAATGAATATATTGATAGTAATCTGGTTAATGGTACAACTTATTGCTATTATGTAAAAAGTATTGGCGGATATAGTGCTTCTGGATTTAGTAATCCTCTAATTAATAAATCGCAAATATCTTGTGGTATTCCAATAGATGAAGAGCCTCCGTGTCCTCCTTTGCTTAAAGTTTCTACAAATTGTGTTGATATAGAGAATATACTCACATGGAATAATCCAAATAATACTTGCGCCGACGATGTAGTTAGGTATAAGATTTATTATACTCCAAGTATGGAAGATGATTTTGATGTGTTGTATAAAGCATCTCCAGATACCGATACCATATATAATCATACAGGAATTGAAACCGTTGTGGGTTGTTATTATGTTACTGCTATTGATTCTTTTGATAACGAAAGTAGTCCGTCAAATAAAGTTTGTGTAGATATTGATAGCTGTAGGCTTTATAAATTACCAAATGTTTTTACTCCTAATAATGATGGCTATAATGATTTGTTTATTCCTTTCCCTTACGATTTTGTAGAATCAGTAGAAATGAATATTTATAATCGTTGGGGAGGATTAGTGTTTAATACCAGCGATCCTGATATCAACTGGGATGGAAATGATATAACTACTGGAGGAGAGTGCACTGATGGTGTCTATTTCTTTGTTTGTGAAGTTTATGAAAGGCGCCTTGAAGGAGTAATTATGAGAACAATCAATGGTACAGTATCACTTTACCGATAGTAATTTTAAATGAAAAAACGAATTAACAAATAAATAATAATAAATATGTTTACAGGAATTGTAGAAACAATGGGAAAGATTGTTGCTGTGGATAGCGACAAAAGTAATATACACTTTACAGTAGAAACTGCTTTGGCTAAAGAGCTCAAAGTAGATCAAAGTATGGCTCACGATGGCGTATGCTTAACTGTAGTGAAAGTTGATAAAGACAATAATAATTATGTGGTAACAGCAATACAAGAAACATTAGATAAAACATGCTTGCAAGAGTGGGGAGTTGGTTACGAAGTAAATCTTGAGCGTAGTATGAGTATGGGCGAGCGCCTTGATGGGCATATTGTACAGGGACATGTAGACCAAACTGCTACATGTATTGCTGTGGAAGAAACTGATGGTAGCTGGAAATATACCTTTAATTACGATGTGGAGCAAAGTAATATTACTGTAGAGAAAGGTTCGATTTCGGTTAATGGAACAAGCCTTACTGTTGTAGACTCAAAGAAAGGCCAGTTTTCCGTGGCAATTATCCCTTATACTCAAGAGTTTACAAACTTCCATAATTTTAAAAATGGAACTATTGTAAATCTAGAATTTGATGTATTTGGAAAATATGTTGCCCGATTACTTGAGCAATATATGGAAGCTCAGAAGTAGACTTTAGTATAACTAGTATATTATAAAGTTTACTACTTCTTTTTAAAGAAAAATCTTTGAGGTTTACATAAAAAGTGTATTTTTGCAGCCGCAAAAGAGGTATGGTCTCGTGGCCGAGCGGCTAGGCTGGGCTCTGCAAAAGCTCCCACAGCGGTTCGAATCCGCTCGAGACCTCATCAAAATCCCAATATTTCAAAGAAATATTTGGGATTTTTTTATGCACAAAAGCCAAGCTCTGCTTGAGCTTTTGTGCATAAAAAAATCACATACTTTTTGCAAAGCAAAAATGGGATTTTGATGTACCCAAATTTACCCGTCGAGAAGGAAGGCCGACGCAGGAGGCAATCCGCAATAAGTAAGCATGTTTATATACGCCAAGCTCTGCTTGAGCTTTTGTGCATAAAAAAATCACATAAATTCTATTTAGTGGAACACGGTCATCCTGACCGTAGTTCTATTTAATGTAACACGGTCATCCTGACCGTAGTTCTGTTTAATACGGTAATCTTGATCGTAGTTCAGATCATCAAATTCCTCATGATTATAGTTTGTAACAATATATCTTTTACTATTATGTAGTTTTTCTACTATTGAATGCAATAAGTAATATCCCAAATTTATCATATTAAGAATTATAAACAAATCAACAAAAATCATATCTTTGCCTTATGAACGAAAATCTTAATCCTGATACATCAAATTTGTCTTCTAATGAGAAAGAGTATGAAACAACTCTAAGACCAAGTGCCTTTAATAGTTTTAAAGGACAACCACAAATAGTAGAAAATTTAGA
>JAGLDA010000189.1 GCA_023145955.1 Bacteroidales bacterium | reverse complement strand
TTCTTTATTGGCTTATATATAGATAATTATATTATGCGAATGATCGCAAAGCCATTCCCTCTGCTAATGCTTATAAGCATGGTAAAACGAGATACTCATTATGGTAAATTTATTTTCTTTGGATTAATTTTTTCAGTAATTGGAGATGTGCTTTTGGAGGCATCACCAAGCTTTTTTGCCTTTGGTTTAGTTGCCTTTCTTATTGCACATATTAATTATATTATTGCCTTTGTTGGGCGAGACAAGGGCCTGAATTTACTTGCAACTCCTTTAATAATTATTTATGGCGCAGCGTTATACTGGATATTATTCCCCACTTTAAAAGAAATGGCAATACCTGTTTTTTTCTATATAATCGTAATATTATCAATGGTATGGAGAGCCTTTGCCCAACGCAAATTCGATAATTTTGCCAAGTTAGCTTTATTTGGTTCTTTATTCTTTGTTTTTAGCGATAGCCTAATTGCGCTAAACAAATTCTATATACCCTTAGAATATTCACGTGGCGTGATAATGGTAACATATTGGACTGCACAAGTTCTGATTTTTAGCTCCGTTTTTGCTGCAACAACAAAATCTGAACAGTAGAAATAAAGGAATATTAATCGGAAATTAGCGTTACTAAAAGGCGGAGGATTCTACCCTTTCATAATTATCTCTGTTGCGCCAATATTATCATCTATATATTTTAAGCAAATATTAGATTTATCCTCCAATAAATTTTTGTTTTTGAAAAGGCTATCCAATACCTCTTTCAATTCTGCATAATTACTTATACTATTTGCACCTTTGAGGTAAATCAAATCGCGGGCTTCTTTAAATTTACTATAGTTTGGCCCAAAAATAATAGGTGTGCCAAAGCAGGCAGCTTCAAGAATATTATGAATTCCCACACCAAAACCACCACCTATAAATGCCACCTCTGAATATTGGTATAGATTCATTAATTTACCAACAGAATCAATAATTAACACTCTAGAGCTCACCAATTTCTCATCTATTTTTTCATACTTAGACCAACGTATCGGATTGAAATCTAAAAAGCTCTTCTCAATGGAAAGTAGGTGATTTTCATCAACCTCATGAGGAGCAATAATAAGTTTAATATCATCAGAGCATTGTTTCATATACTGAGCAATAATATCTTCATCCTTAGGCCAACTACTGCCTGCAAGAAGGATTCTATTGTTTTCACAAAAATGCTCTACTGAATCATACTTTATTAGCTTTTTTGTATTTTCAAAAACTCTATCAAAACGGGTATCGCCACTAATGCTAAAGTTTGTTAACTTTAATGATTCGAGTAATTTTGCTGAAGTGCTATCCTGTACATAAATATGTTTAAACATAGAAAGGTGCTTGCGAAACCAGGCACCATACCACTTAAAGAAATGCTGGTTTTCTCTAAAAATTCCAGATACTAAATATAATGGTATTCCACGTTTATGTATCTCATTTATATAATTAAACCAAAACTCATACTTAATAAAATATACTGATTCCGGTCTTATGGCATCCATAAATATGGAAGCATTTTTAGGAGTATCTATTGGCAAATAGAATACATAGTCAGCAAATTCATAATTTTTTCTTAGCTCATATCCTGAAGGAGAGAAAAATGTTACTAGCACTTTCTTTAGTGGAGATTCTTTTTTTAGAGCTTCAATCAAAGGCCGAGCTTGTTCGAATTCGCCTACTGAAGCCGCATGAAACCAGACAATATTCCCTGGCTCAATCTCTGCTTCTATTTTAGTAAAAACATAAGCTCTACCATCCACCCAAAGTTTGGCCTTGGGAATAAATAATGCTGCTATTTTCAATAAAACAGCATACACTTCAATGGAAAAGCTATATAAACATCTCATTATCTACAAAATTACTAATAATAGTAATACTCTTTAGGCGCTCTACCATAAAATGGAATTAACCAACCAACTTTAACTCCTATCAACAAATCCATACTTTTACCTTGTTGAGATTCATCCAAATCAGCATTATAGTTTCTGCGATTATTAGTCCATGCCTCCGTAAACTCTACCGCTATAAAAAAGTTGGCAAGATTTCTATTGCCCATCAAGCGATAACCAAGTACTTGAGTACTACTAAATCCATTGCGCAATCGGTCATACATCTCAGCATAATCATCAATTACTGCATTTGCCGAAAGGTCTTTATTTTCTATTCGTGTATGATATTGCATAAATCCTATACCCAACTGAACATATGGCCCACTATTAGGATTTGGAGATAAAACATCAAGCTGGTAACCTGCAAATAATTGAATATTATATCCTCTCTCATAAAGAAATACCTCCGCAAATTGCCCATTTCCATCAATTACGTAACCATTTGTATTCTTTATATTTTTAAAATAAGCATCTTCATTTATTACATTATCGCTAAACATATATTCAAATCCTAAACCCACACTAATATTGGTTTTAAGTTTAAAATTTAAATCGCCACCCACTGCATGATTATACCCATAAGTATCGGATATTATACCACTTATAGGTGTATGAATACCATAATTAAAACTTAGGGAAGGGATGAATATGCTTGAATCACGAATGCTCTTTTGAGCTAAAGAATTAATAGAAAAAAGTAAAAAAAAGATACTAAAAAGCAAAGTAATATGTCGCATTATCAAATAGTTTAATATATTTGCAAAGTAACGAAAATTAATTGAAGATATTGTTAGAAAAACAAGTCATAATTACCCCCTATAAATCTGTAATGACGGTATTGCTACTTGCATAAAATCAATTAAAACAAGCATAAAATAATAAATAACTTAATAATTTGCCATTGAATATTATATTTAGTTTGTAACTAATCCTATATATATAAAACACTAGTATATATTATAGTTTAAGTGTCGTAAAACAAACAAACATTATTAGAAATGAAAATAGATTTTAATAATACCCAAAATGCTTTTATCAGTAAAAGCGATTGGGACATGACCAAAGCATATGTGCTTTTCAAAACAATTTCTAGCCCAACAATAGTAAAAGCTGGAAACACAATGTTAAGTGTTGCTTTAGGCGTTCATTTTCCCATAAATTGGGCTGTTAAGCCTACAATATATCAACATTTTGTTGGTGGTGAAACCATTAGCAGTTGTGATGCTGCCATAGAAAAATTAGGAAGATATAATGTAAAATCAATTCTTGATTATTCTGTTGAAGGAAAAGAAGATGCTGAGGATATTCGCTTAGCTTTTGAAGAAACATTAAGGGCAATTGATAACGCTGGTAAGAACCCAAATATTCCATTTGCAGTATTTAAGCCAACAGCAATGGGGCGATCAATAGTACTTGAGAAAGCTAGTTCTGGAGAAGAGATGAGTGAGCAGGAGACTAAAGAAAAGGAGCAGTTTTTGGACCGAGTACATCAATTATGTAAGAAAGCTCATGAGGTAGATATTCCAATCTTAATTGACGCTGAGCATTCGTGGTATCAAAATATTATTGATTATGCTACAAATACAGAGATGGCAAATTTCAATAAAGAAAAGGCAATTGTTTTTAATACATTCCAGATGTATCGCCACGATAGATTAGCATATCTTGATAAGTCTTATAAAATGTCGCAGGATGGTGGTTATTTCTTAGGCGCAAAATTTGTGCGAGGTGCGTATATGGAAATCGAGCGCGAAAGAGCTGAACAAAAGAATTACCTAGACCCAATACAGCCAGATAAAGAGGCTACAGATAAAGATTATAATGCTGCCATAAGATATTGCTTAGAGCGTATTGAAAATATAAAGCTTTTTAATGGCACCCATAATGATGAATCAACACAACTTATGATAGACTTTATGGAAGAAAATAAACTTCCTACCGATCATGATCACTGTTGGTTTTCTCAACTTTATGGAATGAGTGACAATATAAGCTTCAATGTTGCAAAGGAAGGTTTCAATGTTGCTAAATATTTACCTTATGGCCCCGTTAAGCATGTGATGCCATATTTATTGCGACGTGCTGAAGAAAATACTTCTGCTCAAGGGCAATCTACCAGAGAGTTAGATTTCATAAGACAGGAGAAAAAAAGAAGAAAATCAAATTAATAAACTATAAAACACACAAAAAATGAAGAAAAATTTAATGATTTTAGCTCTATTCCTTTTTACCATAGGAATAGCAAGTATTTCAAGTTGTAAGAAAGACGATACTGATGATGATAAGGATGATGATTCTAATCTAACAGAGTTGGAAAAAGCACAAAAGGATTATAAAGATAACTTCCTTTCTACAAAAGCAACTGGTTTAAGTTGGACTGGTGCTGTAGCAGGATGTGGCGCAGGAGATATTGATGCTGCTGTTCGCAATAATGTAATTACTCGTATCAATTATTTTAGACGCCTAGTAGGCTTACCAGATAATGTTACACTAAATAGTAGCCAGAATCAAAAGTGTCAAGAAGGAGCTTTATATATGGCTGCAAATAAGACAATAACTCACTACCCAAGCACAAGCGGCTCATGTTATACAGATGGAGCATATGCATCGGCAAACCATGGTAATGTAGCAATTAGTTATGGTGGAGGTTCATCAGAATTAGGTGGAAATCACTCTACTTCAGCAGTTAGTGGTTATGTTGAGGACCCAGGGCCAAATAATACTGTAGTTGGTCACAGACATTGGATTTTAGCACCAACTTTATCAGCCATGGGAACAGGGTCGGTATTCTCTGCTGCACAAAACAACTTTTCAGCAAATGTACTTATGTGGGGCGACAACCTTAATGGAGAAGCACTTGCTACAGATAAGTATGTTGCTTATCCTCCAAATGGATATATTCCATCATCACTATTATACCCACGTTGGTCTTTTAGTATTCCTAGTGCTAATTTTAATAATGCCACTGTTACACTTAAAGATCAGAACGGTGCTACAATTAATGCAAATGTAATTGAGAAAATTACTTTTATGGGAAAACCAGATTCTCGTATAGTATGGGAGCCTGCAGGAATTATAACAAATACCGATGCGGAATATACAGTTACTGTTTCAGGTATTGGTGGTGCTGCACAAACTTCATACACATACACTGTAAAGTCATTTAGAGTTGAGCAAACTGCCAAGCGTACTTCAGGAAATGAGGTTGTAAGAGAGTTTCTAAGTTTATAGTATAAATTCTATTAAACTATCCTAAGAAAGAAAGCTTTTCATAATATATGGAAAGCTTTTTTTTATGGCTCAATAAAATACCCCTCGGGGAAATTAATAAAGAAAAGCCTATCAGTAGCGCGAGTTGTAGCAGTATACAACCATCGCAAGTATTCTTTATCCATACGCTCTTCGGTCATATAACCTTGGTCCACAAATACTGTATGCCACTGCCCTCCTTGTGTTTTGTGACAAGTAAGAGCATAAGCAAACTTCACTTGCACGGCATTAAAATATGGGCTTTGCCGTACCATTTCTTTACGTTTAGAAATAGTGGGAACATCCATAAAATCTTCTAGTACTTTATTATAAAGTCTATTATTATCCTCATATTTAAGTGCAGGGGATTCCATATCAAGAGTATCTAAAAGTAGCTTTATCTCAACCTCCTGTTCATCAGGGTAATCCACCAAGCGAACCGTTACATCAGCAAAAAGAAAACCATAAAGTTCTTCCATTTTCTGAACCGACATAAGCTCCATAATATCACCATTGGCAAGAAAACCCACCTTTGAGCTCTCTTCTAGCCAAAAATAATTATTCTTAACAACCATAAGATAGTCTCCAGCATTAATTTTCTCCTCTCGGAAAAGAATTCTATTTCTTATGGCCTCATTATATTGATTTGCTCTTTTATTTGAACGAGTAATAATCACTGTATTATCAAACCCTTGAAAATCGTAGGCCGATTGTAGTTCGTCAATAAGTTCTATTCCCGGAAGATTTACTACGTCTTTTTGACCATAAATATCAAAAAATGGCGGTATATAGTTCTCATTATTAATACTCTGCCGTAGCAATGTAGCATTACTCAGAATTCCAGATTGTTCATCCTGACGCACCACCTGATCTAATTCAATATTTAGAATATCAAGGCTAAAAGCATTTTTTAAATATTTTGAGTCTAATGCGGGACTTAATGGAATACCTACTGGAGGCAATTGAGCCGTGTCTCCAATAAAAATTAGCTTACAAGCTTTATCATTATACACATATTCCATAATATCGTATAGCAAATTACGCCCTCCACCTTTGGAAGTAGAAGTTTCATCTGGTATCATTGATGCCTCATCAATAATAAATATAGTACCTTTAGATTTATTGTCCTTTAATGTTAGAACAAGGCCACCTCCTGCTCCAGTAACAGCAAAATATATACTCTGATGTACAGTTGCCGCTCTAAAGCCAGAATACTTACTAAGCACTTTCGCCGCCCTACCCGTTGGCGCCATTAAGCGAAACCCTATATGATTTCTAAATAAATGCCTTGCGAGAGCTGAAACAATAGATGTTTTTCCTGTACCAGCATATCCTTTAATAATAAAAAGCCCACGTTGATAGTTATTGTCAATAAAGTATGATAACTGCTGCATTAGTAATTCCTGTTTTGAAGTAGGCTCAAAACCAAATTCATTTCTTAAACTACTATAAGAATTACTAAAATTATTATTCATCTCAGTTTAGCTAAGTATTTATACTTTTATCTAATTATATTATTACTTACTATTTCTATCTAAAACCTCATCGTAAATACCTGAGTCAACTTCTTTTTCAAGTTCACTATACCAGTCATCACCATATTTGCGTATAAGGGGTTCTTTAAGCATTTTATATATTGGCACTCCTATTTCTTTACCATTTATTAGCGCTGAGCTACACAAGGTCCACTTATGATAGTTTACAGCATCAAAATCGGCATATTCAGTTATTCTGATGGGGTATAAATGGCAAGATATTGGTTTTCTATAAGTAATTTTACCTTCAAGGTAAGCTTTCTCAATAGCACAAAGAGCCATATTGTTTTCAAAATAAACAAAGGCACATTCCACATCATTTATTAGAGGCGTTACATAATCACCTTCGGAGCCATAATCAAAAACTCCATATTTATCCACAAGTTCAATTCCTTCTTTTCGCATATAAGGAACCACTTTATCAAGAGAATCCTCAAGCTCTCCAATTTCATTCTCATCAAGTGGCGCACCTTCATCACCTTGCACACAACATTCGCCACCGCAGGCCTTCAAATCGCACATAAATTGCACATTAATTACATCCTCCGAAACTATTGCTCTTCCTACTGTTATCATATTGCAAAGATAGTGAGATTTTTAATTGAAGTATCTTAACATTTGCATTGAAAATAAAAGAAAAAATAAAGAAAAATTTTGAATCTGCTATCAGATATCGTATCTTTGATATTCTGTGTTGTTATAATAACATAGATAATAGTAAACCTATCGTTAATTGACGTATTTATAACCCTTCTAAAAACATATATTATGGATTTAATTAGATTTAATCAATACCCAGGGATGTATAATCAAATGTTAGATGAAAATATACTTGATTGGACATCAAAACACTTTTCGAAAACTAAAACTAGTATTCCAAAAGTAAATATTATTGAAAGAGAAGATGACTTCCTATTTAGAGTAGCTGCTCCTGGTTTCACAAAAACAGATTTCAAAATAGAATTTGGAAATAGTGAGCTCACAATTTCTTCAGAAATTGATTTTAAGAAAATTGCGAAAGAGGAGGACAAAATACTTCGAAACGAATTTTGCTACAAATCTTTTTCCAGAACATTTTCTATCACTTCATTAGTTCAAAGAGATTCTATAAATGCTAAATACACAAATGGCATTTTAGAAATTATTATTCCTAAGGCAGAAGAAGTGAAGATTAAACCAACAAAAACAATAGAAATATCATAGACAATAAAAAAATGTACATTCTAACTATTAACTTCTTGCAAAAGAAATTAATTCAATTATGCTATAAGTTGTACAATAATCACAATAAATAGCTATTTTTAATTGAGTAAAATTACTGTACCTTTGCGCCTACAAATTTGAAATAATAATAATGTGAATTTACTTACCTAACTATACAAACAGACAGGTAGTTTAAGTCCACAATTTATAAATAATATTAGATGAAATACGATCCAATAAAGCGCAGTTTAGGAACAGTTTTTAATAAAAGTCCCTTTTTAAGAAAATCATTTTATTCAATGCTTGATTTATTATTGCTACGAACATGGCATGTAAAAGATGAGTTTAGGAATTGGGCTAAAAACAATAAAGGTAAAAAGGCAAATATATTAGATGCAGGTTCTGGTTTTGGACAGTATTCTTATTTTATGTCGGCAATGGATAGCGCATGGACAGTAAAAGGAGTGGATGTTAAAACTGAGCAAATTGCTGATTGTAACACCTTTTTTGAAACCATTGGCCGCACAAATGCTCATTTTGAAAAAGCTGATTTGGTAAAGTTTTCAGAACCAGATAAATACGACTTTATTTTGTCTGTGGATGTAATGGAGCATATATTAGAAGATGTAGAGGTTTTCAAAAATTTTTATAAATCCATGAAAACTGGAGGGACATTATTGGTCTCTACACCTAGCGACCAGGGTGGTTCTGATGTGCACGACCACGACCACGACCATGACCATGACCATGAAGATGGCGAAGATTCTTTTATTGATGAGCACGTTCGTGATGGATACAATATTGATGAAATTCAGGAGAAATTAAAATCAGTAGGATTCTCTAAAACTTCGGCCAAATACACCTATGGCACCGCTGGGAAAATTTCATGGAAATTATCAATGAAATATCCTATTCTTATGCTTAATGCAAGTAAGATTTTCTTTATAATTTTACCGTTCTATTACCTTATTACATTTCCAATATCTCTTTTCCTTAATTATATGGACTTGAAAGGAAATCATAAAACTGGTACCGGACTTAATGTGGTTGCTATAAAATAATCTTATTATAAATAGCCATCAATCCTCTGGTCAATTTGCATTAAAATTAAAGAATAATTTGGAAAAGTGATTTGCAAATTGCCCACCTCCTTTTCAAAGGAGGAATTAAAAAAAATTTTTATTACTCACAAGGCCAGCTCCTCCTTTTTTGAAAAG
>JAGLDA010000188.1 GCA_023145955.1 Bacteroidales bacterium | reverse complement strand
GCAAAGCTGATTTGAGCCGTAGAGCTGTAATCTATAATATGCCTGGCTTATCTTTTAGAGAGTTTCTAAACTTCGAAATAAAAGAAGATTTTAGAATCTACACCTTAGATGAAATAATTAATAATCATGTAGAAATATGTTATGATATAATTTCGAAAGTAAAACCTTTGGAGTTTTTTGGTAAGTATCTAAACTATGGCTATTTCCCTTTTTATCTAGAAAACAAGAAAACATTTCATATCAGGCTTAACGAAACTATTTTAACAGTTTTAGAGGTAGATTTACCTCAAGTAGTTAATATTAATGTGAGTAACATCAGAAGTATGAAAAAATTACTATCGATAATCTCTTCTGCTGTCCCATTCAAACCAAATTTAACATCACTTAGCCATAAGAGTGGTATAAGTATAAATACTTTAAAAGCCTACTTGCAATACTTAAGACAAGCTGAGTTAATAATTATGTTACCAAAAAAAGGTAAGTCGCTAAATAGCATGAGTAAGCCAGAAAAAATATTTTTGCACAACTCAAATATGATGTACACCTTGGCAGATGAAAATGCTAATATTGGAAATATTCGAGAAACTTTTTTTGCAAACCAATTCAGCCATTTTCACGAAATGACAGCACCAGAACACGGTGATTTTTTAATAGATGAAAAATATACTTTCGAAATTGGAGGGAAGAACAAAACACAAAAACAAATAATTGATTTAGAAAATGCTTTTGTTGTAAAAGATGACATCGAAATCGGTTATAAAAATGAAATTCCCCTTTGGTTATTTGGGTTTATGTATTAAAAGAAAAACTCCAAAGCACAATCAGTACTTTGGAGTTTTATATTTTGGCTTTCAACTTTCAGCTTCGAGCTATTTTACTTTTACTTAATAAATTTAGAACTCAAAGCACCATCTTTATTAATTATCTGCAACATATAAATCCCTTTCTCTAAACTAGAAACATCTATATTTTTCTGTCTTGTAGATGATGTTCCTTGTAAAACTAACTTACCGTTTGAAGTGAAAATTTTATATGTAAAATTCTCATTGTTTTTAGTATTTACCGTAAGGATATTTTTTGCAGATATTGGATTAGGGAAAATATTGTAGCTATCAGAGAATTGTATTTTATTATTTGACAATATATTACCATCGTAATAATAATTAACACTGTATGTAGCATACCAACTCTTAGTATCTAAATCCCAAGTACAATGAATAAAGTAATAATCAATACCTGATTTAGTTACACTATTTACATATTTATTATCACCGATCCACTCATTATTGCTGGTATCCCAACTATAATATTCCTCTATAACCTTATTGTTACTTACATCATAAGCATAAACTGTTTTTGAAGTTGCTTCCCAAATATTATTATCTGTATTCCAATCGTAACCCTCTACTAGAATATTATTGTTATTAGTATCGTAAGTATTAACTCTTTTAGTATAGCCCTCCCAAACATTATTATCTGTATCCCAACTATAATACTCGTATTGAGTAAAATTATTATTGATATCATAAGTGAAAATAGTCTTTGAAAATGGTGCTTTCCAGCTATTAATATTTCTATCCCATGAGTAACCTAATGCTAGGATTCTATTATTATTGGTATCATATGAATATACACCTTTAGTATGCTCAACCCAATCATTATTGTCCCATACGTAAGAAGTGGATTGGGTATGATTATTATTACCGTCATACACCCTATACGTATTCCATAGATTTTCCCAAACATTGTTACCTGTATCCCAACCGTCAGTAATTATTTGAATTAGATTATTATTGGCATCATATAAAGTAACATGTTTAGTATCCCCAACCCAATCATTATTGTCTGCATCCCAATTGTAAGACTCGGATAAAGTTTGGTTATTGTTAGCGTCATACTCAGAAATCTGTTTATTAACCCAAACCCATGATTTACTATCTTCAGAATATATTTTTTTAGAATAGAATGTATTGTTATTATTACTGTCGTATTTGTTCTCCCATACAATGCTAATAACCCAAACACCTTCTATCCATTTATAATAGTTTTGGATTGTATTATTTCCATTTGCATCGTATGCTGTATAATATCTTTTAGAATATCTAACAGAGTCCAATAATGTTTTATCAGTATAATCATAGTAAACTATTGAATCGCGAATAGGGGCGTTTGATCCATCTTTTTTAGATAAAGTTTTGCTTTGGTAAACAACCTTGGCATCACCTCTACCATCAGTATCTAAATCAAATGAATCTGAATTTTCATTTAGTTCTTTGATGCTTCTAACATTGGGCATCATTTCTGTTTCGCGTATAACCGAATTTTGGTGTTCATTGCCTAAGTAAAAGTCAGGTCTGGTAATATGGTTTTCTTGAGCTTCTAGTTGTAAAACTGTTGCTGAGAATAGAAGCAAGTAAAATACTTTTTTTAAGATACTTTTCATAGAAAATATATTTGGGTTTGTTAATAATTCAGATTTACTATTTCCAATAAGATGACGGCGAAAATACGCTTTAATAAGTAAGTATAGTGTGTGATATTTGTCACGTTTTATGGGTGCACAAAAAACCTCAAAAGCACAACTTGTACTTTTGAGGTTTATATTTCTATTGCATTCAACTTTGACCTTTCAGCTTCGAGCTTTTTTCTATTTCTTCCAAGAATCTCTCAATCCTACAGTACGGTTAAATACCAACTTATCGGCAGTAGAGTCTTTATCAACTACAAAATATCCTTTACGCTGAAACTGGAATCTATCTCCTGGTTTAGCGTCTTTTAAGTAAGGCTCAACTTTAGCAGTAATAACCTCCAAAGAATCTGGATTTAAGAATTCTTTAAAATTTGTTTCCTTGTGCCCATCAGGATTTCCATCCATAAACAATCTGTCGTAAAGTCTAACCTCTGCATCTACAGCTTGTTCTGCCGATACCCAGTGTAAAGTGCCTTTTACCTTACGTTTCGATTCCTCAGTAC
>JAGLDA010000187.1 GCA_023145955.1 Bacteroidales bacterium | reverse complement strand
AATTACTAATTCTTTTTAATTCCTAATTAATCCATTCTCAATTCCTAACTCCCCATTGCTCCAATTAAATCATTTACATCATCAATGCCATGGCGGCGCATATAATCCTCTATACCATCTACAATTTTTATTGTAACAGTAGGGTCAATAAAATTTGCTGTTCCTACCTGAATGGCAGAAGAGCCTGCAAGCATAAATTCAATAGCATCAGTAGCATTCATTATTCCACCCATACCAATAATTGGGATTTTAACCTCTTGAGCTACTTGCCAAACCATTCTCAAAGCTATAGGCTTGATAGCAGGACCACTTAGGCCGCCAGTAATGGTTGAAAGTACCGATTTTCTTGTCTCGGCATTTATAGCCATAGCAAGTAATGTATTAATTAATGAAACACCATCGGCTCCAACGCTCTCAACAGCTTTTGCAATTTCAGCTATATTTGTAACATTTGGAGAAAGTTTAACCACCATAGTTTTTTTATAAACTTCACGCACAGCATGTGTTACCGCTACTGCTGATGGGCAGCTTGTTCCAAAAGCCATTCCGCCTTCTTTTACATTAGGGCAGCTTATATTTAACTCAATTCCTGGTATATGATCCAGTTCATTTATCATTCTAGCGGTTTCTACATACTCATCAACAGTAGAGCCCGATACATTTACTAGAATATTTGTGTCGTAATGTTTAATTTTTGGATAAATATCAGTACAGAACTTTTCAACACCCTTATTTTGTAATCCCACAGCATTAAGCATACCTGATGGTGTTTCGGCCATACGTGGATATGCATTTCCTTCGCGGTGGTGTAGGGTAGTGCCCTTCACAACGATTCCTCCCAAACGATTAATATCAATAAAATCTTCAAATTCTGGTCCGTAGCCAAATGTTCCCGATGCAGTCATTACAGGGTTTTTTAAGTCCAAACCGCCAATTTTTATGCTAGTATTCATCTTCAATTTTAAAATAAGTATTAATATTCTAAGAATTAGCCATTATCATCAATAATTAATAATTAACTACTTCCAATCCAAAACTTTAGTATTAAATACAGGACCATCAGTACAAACGCATTGATGTCCGCTAGTTGTTTCAGTTACGCAGCATAAGCAAGCACCAATTCCACATGCCATCATGTTTTCTAAAGAAACTTCACAATTAATAGTCTGTTCTTTTGCAATTTTAGCAACAGCTCGCATCATTGGATCTGGGCCGCAGCTGTAAATCATATCAAAATCCATATTTTGCATTACGGAATGTTGAGTTACAAAGCCTTTTTCTCCAATGCTACCATCATCAGTAGATATGTGCACTGTCGAATATTTCTTAAAATTTTCAACCTCAATAATATTATCAATTCCTCTACCTCCCAACAAAATATGGCTATCAACACCTTTTTCTTTAAGCTTTTTTGATAGATAAAGTAATGGCGCAACACCAACTCCTCCACCAACTAAAAGAACCTTTTGACCCTCACTGGCTAATGTATATGATTTTCCCAATGGAAACATTATGTCAACATTGTCACCAACCTTTAGTTCAGAAAGTAACTGCGTACCTTCGCCAACAATCTGAATAAGTAACTCAAAAGAATTTTTCTTAGGATTTACATTATAAATTGATATCGGACGGCGTAGGAATGCATTGCGAGTATCTTTTACAAGAATTTCAACAAATTGTCCAGCTAAAATATCTGAAGTGCTAGTTGAGCTCTCAACTTCCAAAACATAATAGTCCTTATTGACTTTTTTGTTTTGAATCACTTTCATAAGTTCCGAACGCTTCTTTTGATGCTGATGTTCTGTTGACATATAATCTTATTTATTATCGGTTTTTTCTTCTTTTATTTCCTCTTCCGCTACTTCTTCTTCTTTTACTTCCTCAAATACTAACATATCAAGCTTATTAAGAATCTTATACCACTGTACTATTTTCTTAACATCTGAGGCATATACTTCTTCTTCGTTATAAAAAGGAAGCACTTCTTTGAAAAATGCCATTAAATCATTTTTTGATGACTTTGGGCTTATTATTTCAGCTCCATTTAAATGGGTGTGAATTTTTTCAAATACTTCAGCTAAAGGCACATCCTCTTCGTATGTATATATGCTAATTTCTTCTAAAGCACTAATTTGGTGTGCCGAATAAACTGGAGAACGTTTTTTGTCTTCTAATCCTTCTACTATTAGGCCTGTTTTTGTTGATGAAATCATCTTGAAAAGGCCACCTTTGCCTCCTATTGCTAATATTCCACTTAAGTTCATATAAATATAGTTTTATTGTTTTTTTCTATGTGCGAAATTAAGAAAAAATAGGGTTCTATTCACTGTTTATTTGCCTGAGATTATTACTTTATTTTTTCTTTTAATTTGTTATAATAGATATATTCCTAATGTTTAAAAGCAATTATCATTAAATAACTTTTATCTTATTAGTAAAAACTAGAATCTTTATACTTTTGCTTACGGTAATTTTGTAATATTAGTATTTTGCTATCAATAATTATTATAATTATAAATAATGCTTACATATTAGGGAGTAATGCTTATTTTTGCTTTCATATTAAATGTAAGTAAATAATAATATTAAAAAGATATATATGAAATTCAATCCAGCTACAGCACTAGAGAAAGTGCACGAACTAGGAAGTTTTAATGGTGTAAACCAAAGTATTAACGACTCTGCAACTTTCGCATTTGAAAGTGGTGAGGATATGACGGCTTGTTTTAATGGAGAGTTAGAAGGTGCATTTTTATACTCACGCCACTGGAATCCAACAAACTTTGCTTTGGCAAAAGCATTAGCAGCAATGGAAAATACAGAAGCAGCTTGGGTTACAGGTTCTGGAATGGCTGCAATTACTAATACTATTTTGCAACTTTGTAGCGCTGGTGATCATATAGTGGCTTCTCGTACTATTTATGGTGGTTCTTTTGCTTTTATGAAAAGCTACCTTCCTAAATTTAATATTGAGGTTAGCTTTATCGATACTACCAACCTTGATGAGGTTAAAGCTAGTATTAAGCCTAATACTAAGATGATTTATACAGAAACTGTAAATAATCCTATGTTGCAGGTTGCTGATATTCCTAAATTATCGAAAATTGCTAAGGAGAATAATGTAAAACTTGTAGTAGATAATACATTTACTCCAATGATTTTTTCGCCTGCTGAGTTAGGTGCTGATATAGTAGTATATTCTATGACTAAATATGTAAATGGAAAAAATGATACTACTGCTGGTGCTATTTGTGCTAGTGAGGAATTTATTAATTCTTTAATAGACCTTAATACTGGTTCAAGTATGTTGTTAGGTGGTCCGTTGGATTCTATGCGATCTAGTAGCATTCATAAGAATTTATATACTTTACCTATTAGAATGATACAGCATAGTAAAAATGCTGCTTACCTTGCTGATAAATTCAATGCTATGGGTTTAAAATCTATTTATCCTGGTAATGAGAATCATATAGGAAATGATACTTTTAAAGCCACTATGAACCCTGGTTTTGGTTTCGGTGGTATGATAGCTATCGATCTTGAAACGGCAGAGCGTGCTAGTAAATTTATGACTTTGATGCAAGAAAACAATGTTGGTTACCTTGCTGTAAGTCTTGGTTTTTTCAGAACTTTATTTAGTAATTCTGGAAAAAGTACTTCATCAGAGGTGCCAGCAGATGAGCAAAAGAAAATGGGTCTTTCTGAAGGCTTAGTTCGTTTTTCTATGGGATTAGATTATGATATTGAAGCAACTTATAAAACTATTGAAAAGTGCTTTAAAGCTTTATAAATATTAGAATATATTTCGAATACACACACACACATAAAAAAAGCGGTCAGAAATGATCGCTTTTTTGTTTATTGGTATTTTTGTAGAATTATTATTTGTTAAATAAATCCTTTAATTT
>JAGLDA010000186.1 GCA_023145955.1 Bacteroidales bacterium | reverse complement strand
CACTATAATCTACGGGCTAGAAGCCTGTGATACAGCCCTTTCTTGAATGTAGCAAGATAATAGCCTCTAAGTTATTTTGAATAATTTTCATTTTCATTCATTTCTTTTCCCTCAAGCATATTCAAATAATTCAAATATCTATCGGGAGAGATAATACCTATTTCAACAGCATTCTTTACAGCGCACTGAGGCTCATGTACGTGGGTGCAGTTATTGTATTTGCATTCATCAGATATTTCTATCATCTCAGGAAAATATGAGCAGAGTTCTTCTTTCTTAAAATCAAATAATCCAAACTCTTTAATACCAGGGCTATCAATTATATATGTACCAAAATCTAAGGAATGCATTTGTGCAAAAGTGGTTGTATGTTTTCCTTTATTATGAATATCAGATATTTCACCAATACGTATATCCTTGCTAGGGTCTAATGCGTTTATTAATGCCGATTTTCCTACTCCCGAATGTCCAGAAACTAGACATACTTTATCTTTCATTACTTCTCTCAAATCATTTAATCCTTCTTCCGTTTTTGCTGATGTTTTAAAACAATTATATCCGATGGATTGGTATTGATTTATAAGGTTATCAATCTCAGTAGTTTCGATAGAAGTATATAAATCAGTTTTATTGAAAATAAGGTTTGCATTTATATGGTAGGCTTCACAGCTAACAAGAAATCTGTCGATAAATCCAGTGCTTGTTCTAGGATGATTTAGAGTTACTACCAATAGTGCAAGGTCTATATTTGAGGCTATAATGTGAGATCGCTTCGATAAATTTACAGACTTTCTAATTATGTAGTTATTGCGCTCATAAATTTTAATTATCCAGCCCATCTCGTCTTTTGATTCCCATGTAAAATCTACCCAATCGCCTACTGCTATGGGATTGGTGGATTTTATACCCTTTATTTTGAATTGCCCACGAAGTTTGCATGAGTATAAAATCTTATCTTCAGATTCTACCTTATACCAACTACCTGTGGATTGTATTACTCTTCCTTTCAAAATATTATATTGTTATTGGGTTGTTTTTTTTAATGTTCAGAGAGTCGTATATCCTTAATCATAAATTGTAAACTAACACGCTCTTTCCATACGTTTTCGTTAATAGCATAGGCCACCTCAAAAGGTAGTTTGGTTTTTATTACGGACAGTTTATCTGCCAAATTAAAACCTATACCATTAAAGGATGTAGTTCTATTCTCAGGATAACAAACTTGTAGTTTAAGATGATTCTTTCCCACAACTCTAGCATAGCCAGTGTCAACCAAGCCATCAGAAATAAATACTGGCGACATATTTCCTGGTCCAAAAGGCGCAAATTGCTTGAGCACATTATAGAATTTAGCAGTAATATCTTCAATATTTAAGTATGAATCTATAGATATTTCTGGACGTAATGATAATTCAGAAATATTTTCTGTAACATATTTTTCAAAAAGCCTTATAAATTCAGTAATATTATCCTCCTTAAAAGAAAGCCCCGCGGCATATTTATGTCCTCCAAAACTATCCAGTAAGTGGCTACAAGAATTAATAGCTTCATATACATCAAAGCCTTTTACAGAACGGGCAGAACCGGTATATATTCCATCAACTAACGCCAATACAATGGTAGGTCGGTAATGGGTTTCGGTAAGCCTTGAAGCAACAATTCCCAAAACACCCTTATGCCATTTTTCATGGTAAACAACAGTGCTTTTAGCATTCCTCAGCTTCTCTTTTCCCGCAATTATATTTAAAGCATCTTCGGTAGTTTGCGTATCTAGTTTCCGGCGGTCACTATTATATTTATCTATATTATCTGCAATAGCTTTTGCCTTATCCATTCTAGTACAAATAAGAAGTTCTACCGAACGCTTTCCTGTATCCATTCTGCCAGCAGCATTTATTCGCGGAGCAATAGTGAATACTATATCGCTTATACTTAGTGCCTTATCAAAAACATAACCTTCAGGAGATTTATCCTTTAGCCTAGTGATATTGCTATAATTCAGAATCCACTCAATACCTGGTCTTGGTTGAGTATTCAATCTTTTTAGCCCAAAATGAGCAAGAATTCTATTCTCTCCATCTACCATTACTATATCGGCAGCAATACTTATTGCTACTAAATCTAAATATGGTATTAGAGTGTTAAATTCAATTTTATTCCTATCTACAAAACCTTGCAATAGCTTAAATCCTACACCACAGCCCGATAACTCCTTATAAGGATAATTACAGTCTTTTTGTTTTGGATCTAGTACCGCTACTGCATTAGGAATAATATCTCCAGGAGTATGGTGGTCGCAAATAATGAAATCTATATTCTTCGAATTTGCGTATTCAATTTTATCAACAGATTTTATTCCACAATCCAAGGCAATAATTAATGATTGATTGTTTTGTTCAGCATAATCAATCCCTTTAAATGAAATACCATAACCCTCGTCGTATCTATCAGGAATGTAAAAATCTATTTCTGATTTAAGGTTATTATCTTTAATATAGTTATCAAAATAAGAATAAACTAAAGCAACTGAAGTGGTACCATCTACATCATAATCTCCATAAATAAGAAGATTGTCTCCGTTGGCAATAGCAGTATCTATCCTGTCGATAGCCTTATCCATATTTAGCATTAGAAATGGATCATGGAGCTCATCAAGCTCTGGACGGAAGAACTTCTTTGCAGATTCATAATCTTCAATACCTCGTTGTACAAGGAGTGCACTAAGCGTTTTGTTAATATTCAATGACTTCGATAGTTTATTAACTATATCTTTATCTACACTATCTTTTATTGTCCAACGTTTATCCATATAAGGCAAATGTACGTTATTTTATTTTCGCTTATCTTATTATTTAAGCGAAGAATAAAATGTAAGGGAATTCAACAAATTCATAAATATTTTGTATACTTTTTTACAAAATATTTATGACCCATTTGTCTAAATGTACGTTATTTTATTTTCGCTTATCTTATTATTTAAGCGAAGAATAAAATGTAAGGGAATTCAACAAATTCATAAATATTTTGAATCATCTCAACGCACTGAGTAAATGATGCCACCACACTGAGGTATTCATTTATTCATGATGATAAGGCTCATTTCTCAAAATACTCATTGCTCTATAACATTGCTCAAATAGCAATAGCCTAATCATTTGATGTGAGAATGTCATTTGTGAAAGTGCAATTTTTTGCTGTGCTCTTGAATAAACTTCTGTACTAAAACCATAAGGTCCACCAATAATAAAACATAGGCTTTTAATGCCACTGTTCATCTTATTCTGAAAATATTTTGAAAACCCTAAGCTTGAAAACTCTTTCCCTTTTTCATCTAAAAGCACTATTAAATCTGAGTTTTCTACCTTTTGGATTATTAGTTCTCCTTCTTTATTTTTTTGCTGCTCCAAGGTTAATTTCTTAGTATTTTTAAGAGCAGGAATCTCAATTACTTCTATGGGAAGATAGTTTACTAAGCGTTTTTTATAAATTTCAATACCATGTTTTAGGTAATCTTCTTCAGTTTTTCCTACTAATATTATTTTTAGTTTCATTTATATGTAATATTTATATTTAAGCTATGAATACATAGTGTTAAGGTAGTTAATTATTATATTAAGCTAAAAATAATAGTAATTATTTATACAAAGCACTTAATCAATTCGATAAATCTTTTCTAAACCATTGATTTTTTGCAGTTCACCAATAATTTTCTGCAATTGTTGACTGTCATTTACGTATATACTTGCCGTGCCTTCAAATAGGTTGTCGTGTGTCGTTATGGAGAACGATCTTATATTTACCTCTAAAACACCCGTAAGAACATTAGAAATTTCTTTCATCATTCCAAAGGTATCATTCCCATACATTTTTATTCCTGTAAGGAATTGTAATTGACCTTTATCGCGCCATTTTACCTTTATTACATTATTGCCATATCTCGACATAAGGTCTGATGCATCTTGGCAGGTAGTTCTATGAATACTAATGGTTTCATCTTTTTCAATAAAACCTATTACGTCATCTCCAGGAATTGGCTGGCAACATTGTGCAATAGTAGTATATGATTTATCGTATTTTTTTGATAGAAAAAGTCCCTCAGGTTTTCTCAATAGCTTTCTTTGTATCTCATCAGATAGTATTGTGCTCTCAGGTGTTTTTACTTTTCTAGAGAATGGGTTGCTTAAGTACCTTCTCCAGCCACTCTGCTCTTTATTGAATTTTACAAACTCATCGATATCTTCTTTTTTGAGCTTATTATCAGCAAATTGTTTATATAAAATATCAGAATTTGATGTTCCAATAAATTTCATAAAACTTCGGGAGAATGCTTCATTACAATTTAATTCTAGATTTGTACATAAGTCTTTTACAATACCTTTTCCTTTTTCAATTTTATCTTTATTCTGATGATTTAGGGCCTGCTTAATCTGAGATTTGGCTCTAGCCGTAAACGCCCACATTATCCACTCTTCTTTAACCTTTTGCTTGTTTGAAGTTAATATTTCTATTTGGTCTCCACTTTTTAATGTTTTGTTTAATGGTACAAGCTGATTGTTTATTTTGGCACCAATAGCTTTATTGCCAACTTCTGAGTGAATTGCATAAGCGAAATCAATTACCTTGGAGCGCTTGCTCATGGTTTTTAACTCTCCATTAGGAGTAAAAACATATATTTCTGAAGAAAATAAATTGAGTTTAAATTGATCGAGGAAATCTAGAGCATCAGAATCTGGACTTTGGAGCAGTTCTCGAATACGTGTTAGCCAATCGTCCAATCCTACATCCGTTTTTACCGATCCTTTATATTTCCAATGTGCAGCAAATCCACGCTCAGCAATATCATCCATTCTTTCGGTACGAATCTGCACCTCAACCCATCTTCCAGTATCACTCATTAGTGTAGTATGCACCGCTTCGTAACCATTGGCCTTAGGAACAGATATCCAGTCTCTAAACCTATCGTGTTTTGGGATATAGTTTTCTGTAACAACAGAATATGTGCGCCAACAATCAAGTTTTTCACGATTAATTTCACTTTTTAGAATTATTCTTATGGCAAATAAATCGTAAATATCATCAAAATCGATCTTCTTAGTCTGCATTTTGTTCCAAATAGAACTAATGGATTTATCGCGAAATTTTATTGTATACTCTATCTGCTCTTTGTCAAGCTTCTTCTTTATAGGCTTTATAAAATTTTTGATAAATTTTAATCTATCAGCATGAGTCTCGCTTAGCTTAGCATTTATCATATTATAGGCCGCAAGATTCTGATATTTTAAAACCAAATCCTCAAGTTCACTCTTAACGCTAAATAGCCCAAGTCTATGAGCTAGTGGCGCATAAAGCATGCTAGTTTCAGAGGTTATCTTCATTTGCTTATGATGAGGCATGCTATCTAAAGTGCGCATATTGTGTAATCTATCAGCTAGCTTTATCAGTATTACACGTACATCATCGGCAAGGGTAAGGAGTATCTTTCTGAAATTCTCTGCTTGCATTGATTCTGATTGAACAAACATTCCAGAGATTTTTGTTAATCCATCAACAATATTGGCAACGCTGCTGCCAAACATTACATCAATATCCTCAACGGTATAGTCGGTGTCTTCTACTACGTCATGCAAAAGTGCACTAATTATAGAAGTGCCCTTTAATCCAATATCTTTAGCAGTAATATATGCAACTTCCAAAGGATGCATGATATATGGCTCACCACTTTTTCTGCGCATATCCTTATGAGCATCAACAGCAAAATTGAAAGCCTTACGCATTTGTGCTTTCTTTTTTGGGTCAGTAATTTTTGCGATACGTACTATTTGACGATATTTGTTTAGAATAAGTCGCTTTTCCTCTTCAGCAGTTTTATTATATACTTCTTCTTGTTCCATTGACAGATAGTGGATTAGGGATAAATATTGTTGCAATTATATTATTTCTAATATGCTTTGCTAAAATAGTAAATTAATACGATGCAGCAATAATTGGATTTATATTTTTTTATTCGAGCTCTCAGTACATAACAAAAAACATACAATCGGTTATATTGATTATGTTATATTTCATCATTTAATAATGAGACACAGTCCTGCCTATAGCATGCAGGTAACGCGGATTAATTATAAAAAATATTTTTTAGTGAAGCCTGATTGCCGACAAGGCAGACTGAAATAAATAATACAAAATCATAAGAATCAGCGTCTAGAAATATAAGTACATTTATGTTTTATAAGTATTATCAAATATGTTAATTCAATTTTGGTATTACTACAGAATTTATAGTGAATTTAATAATTTCTATTTAATTATTGGGTTTTAAAATTGTAATCCGTTCCGACGGGGCGACAAGCATACTTCTATTTTGCTTGAAAATTGGCCTAAATAGATATTATTGTTAATAAATCGGATAATAATATTTTTATTCATGCATATTTATATGGAAAAACCTATATATTTGCTATGCTAATTGAGCATTTTGTTGAATTAGACGCAAAATTGAGTACATTTGTTGCTCAAAAACATAATATTTTTTATGCTCGAAACGCTAATTACGTCAAAGACAAGGATTAAGCTGATGATGAAGTTCTTCATTAATGCTAATTCGGAGTCTTATTTGAGGAATTTAGAGTCAGAATTCGGTGGTTCTACCAACGGAATAAGGCAAGAACTGAATAAATTTGAGTCAGCGGGATTACTAAATTCAGAGCTTAAAGGTAATAGGAAATATTTCAAAGCGAACAAATCACACCCCCTTTTTACAGATATCCATAATTTATTGATGAAACATATTGGTCTCGATAGAATTATTGACGAAATAGTTGATAATATTGGATCGCTATATCAGGTTTTTCTTGTGGGAGATTTTGCAAAAGGAATAGATAAGGGCTTAATAGACCTTGTATTTGTTGGTGATGAAATTAATAAGGCTTATCTGCTAAAAATTGTAGCTAAAGCCGAGGATATGGTAAAGAGAAAGATTAGATATATTCTTTTTACTAAAGAAGAAGTTATATCATTTATTGGCTCAAAAGAGGAATCTGATTATCTTCTTTTATGGGAAAATGGACATAAAAGCTAAGAATTTAGAAATAAACTTAGCAAATCATAAACGCCACTTAATTAGTATATTGCAAAATAGCAATGTCACTAAGGTGGCGAAGCTGCGCAAAAGTAGGAGATAAAGAGGGTAAAAAACCTTAATTATCACAAACACTTTTCAATATAAAAAACACCTTATGATTAAAGTAGGAAATAAAATAATCGGAAAAAATTATCCAACATTTATTATTGCAGAGGCAGGAGTAAATCATGGAGGAGATATTGCAATTGCAAAAAAACTTATCGATTGTGCTGCTCAATCTGGTGCTGATGCTGTAAAATTTCAGGCTTTTAGAACTGAGGATCTTATTCTGGATACTGTGGAGAAAGCTCCTTATCAGCAAAAAACTACTGGCTCTGAGGAATCTCAGTTTGAAATGCTTAAAAAACTTGAGGTTACAAAAGAGCAAAATCTAGAATTGAAAAGCTATTGCGCTCAAAAAAATATTATTTTTTTAACTACTCCTTTTGATGAGCATAGCCTTGACGAGATAGATGTATTGGATCTTCCGGCATATAAAATTGCCTCTACAGACACTACAAATCTACCTTTCCTAAAGAGGGTTGCTAAAAAAAATAAGCCAATTTTTCTTTCCACAGGTATGAGCTACCTTTCGGAGGTGCAAATGGCTTTAGATACAATATTAGAATTTCATAATCAGGTGGTGCTATTACAATGCACTGCAAACTACCCCATAAAAAATACGGAGGCAAACCTAAATGTAATGAATACCTATAGAAGTAATTTTGATGTATTGCTAGGATATTCAGATCATACTGTAGGCATTGGAGCCGCTGCTTTTGCAATACCTATGGGCGCAGTGGTTGTGGAAAAACACTTTACCCTCGATAAGGCGCAAGAAGGCCCTGACCATACCACTTCTCTTTCTCCAGATGAACTTGCAGAATTTGTTAAGCTGGTAAGAAAAGTTGATGATTTTATGGGGACTTCCATAAAAAAACCAAATTTATCGGAACTAAAAACTAGAGCTTCTCTTCAGAAATGCCTTGTTGCTAATGATGATATTGTAAAAGGTGAGATTTTTACCGACGAAAATATTATAGCAAAAAGAACTGGTGGTATAGGAATTTCACCAATTTATTATAAAGAAATTGTGGGAACTAAAGCCACAATAAATTATAGCAAAAACGATATTATAAGCAATGAATAAAATTGCAATTATTGGCGCTGGAGGACATACTAGGTCAGCTTTAAATATTTTAAAATCAAATTATAAGGATTATATATTCGAAATATATGACGATTCTTATGTTGGGGATAGAAATGAGCTTATTTGCAAAGTGAAAGTTGTAGGCAAAATTAAGAATATTGCTCCCGATAATAAAGTATTTCTTTCCATAGGCGATAATGAAATTAGGCAAAAGTTTTTTGCTAAGTATAAAGATAATTTAATAACAGACAACCTATTACACAAATCTGCCATAGTGGAAGAAAATGTAAGTTTAGGACAAGCAAACCAGATATTGGCTAAGGTTTATATTAATTCGGGTGCTAAAATAGGTGATAATAATATAATAAATACAGGTGCTATTATTGAACATGAGGCTCAAATTGGAAGCCATAATCATATTTCTGTTGGGACAAAAGTTTGCGGCAGAGCCACAATAGGAAACCATTGTATGATTGGTGCTGGAGCGATAATAATTGACAAAATATCGGTTTGTAATAATGTAATAATTGGTGCTGGTGCAGTAGTAGTAAACAATATTAGTGAGAGTGGTACTTATATAGGAATTCCTGCAAAAAGAATAAAATGATATATATAACCACAGCTTGTGTAAGGCATAATAAAATTAGCGATTCTGTTCGTGAATTGGCAGAGAATGGCTTTAGAAATATCGAACTTTCTGGTGGAACTGATTATTACGATACCTATATTGATGATTTATTAGAATTGCAACAAGAGTTTAATCTAAACTATATTTGTCATAATTATTTTCCTCCTCCAAAGGAGCATTTTGTTCTTAACTTAGCCTCTTTGGATGATGATATTTTTGAAAAATCATACCAGCATATTAAACAAGCTATTGAGCTTTCGAGAAAATTGGGCGCTAAGGTATATGGTTTTCATGCGGGATATTTTATAGATATAAAAGTTAGTGAAATTGGTGAAGCACTCAGTAAAGTTCGTATTAATGATAAAAAGATTGCCATTGAACGTTTCCTAAAAGCTTACGAAGAGTTGAAAGGTTTTGCGGGAGATATTAAACTATACGTAGAGAATAATGTTGTTTCTCAGGCTAATGCTCAGAAATATGATAATAAAAATATTTTTATGCTAACAAATTCTGAGGAAGTTTTGCAAATCAGAAAACAAACAAAATTAAATTTCCTCTTTGATTTAGCACATCTTAAAGTTACTAGCAATTCATATAAACTGGATTTCTATAAGCAAGTGGAAGAGTTAATTAATACTACCGATTATATACATTTGAGTGAGAATAATTCTATTGCCGATGAGCATAAATGCTTTACTAAAGATAGTAATTGGCTAAATAAGATTAGTAATTATAATCTAAAGGACAAAATAGTTACACTAGAAACTCATGGCAGTATTTCACAAATAAAAGAGTCGTATCAGATTATACTTAATAAATTAAAAGTATAAAATATTTATTTTATCGAATATCATTCTGATAAAAAAGCAGTTTTATGAAACT
>JAGLDA010000185.1 GCA_023145955.1 Bacteroidales bacterium | reverse complement strand
TTAAGCCCTGAGATGGCCGAAAAGATAAGAAATAACCCTGAGGTAGAAAAACTTGTTAAGCTTACATATCGTAAAGGTGTTGTTTATCCTGAGGACGAAATATTTCCTCACGATACTATAAATTATAAATGGAATCAAGATAATTTTGGACCGCTATATATTCCTAAAAAAGGTGCTACTATAGAAATAAATTCTAAAAATATTGTACTTTATGATAGAATAATAGAGGTATATGAAGGCAATGAGCTTAAGGTGGATGGCAAAAATGTAATCGTAAATGGTGAAGTTATAAATTCCTATACTTTCAAGTTGGATTACTATTGGATGATGGGAGATAACCGACATAATTCTGCCGACTCACGTTTCTGGGGCTTTGTTCCTGAAGATCATATTGTAGGCACACCTTCTTTTATTTGGTTATCGCGCAACCTTGATAATGGAAGTATTCGTTGGGACAGAGTATTTAGCATACCCGAATAACATATTTCTAATAAATAAATGGTATTAATCTAAATACAAATTTGTATTTATGAATTTCGAAATCACATTAGGATTATTTGATATACTAAATATCTTTTTAGTATTAGGATTTATAGCCTTTGGTATATACTACTTGAGTAATTTTTGGTCAAATAAAGTAAATAAGCCTTATAAATGGGAGAATGCTATTGCCAATAATGAAATCCCTAAAGAGCTTATTGCCTATGAGAAATCATACTTCGATAAAATCCGACTATATAATATCTGGTTTCAGATAAGTAGAATAAACAAAAGTAATATTATAGGTGCTTTTGCAGAACTTGGGGTTTACCAAGGCGAAACTGCTAAAATTATAAGCTTATGTGCTCCTGAAAGAGAGTTTTTTCTTTTTGACACCTTTGAAGGTTTTGATAATAAAGACTTAAGCATTGAAAATAGTAATGACGATAAATATAATGACAGCAACTTTTCTGATACCAAGTTAGATGAAGTGAAGGCATTTATTGGTATTAACGAAAATACAAAATACTTTAAAGGATATTTTCCTGATACTTTAACCAAAGATCATGGTATAACTTATGCTTTTGTTAATCTTGATGCAGACCTATATGCACCAACTCTAGCAGCACTAAAATACTTCTACCCTCGATTAGCCATTGGAGGCACAATAATAATCCATGATTATAATCACAACTGGGATGGAAACAGAAAAGCTGTGGATGAATTTATGCAGACTATAAATGAAATAATTATTGAAGTAGCAGATTGGCAAGGTAGTGCTATGATTATTAAATCTCAAATATTGTAATTAAAAGATGAGCCGTATAATTCCTTTTATTCTAGTAATAATTTTAGTTTCTAAAGTTGGCTTTGCACAGCAGAATGATAAATCAGGTCATTTTGGTGGCCCTATTAGTACTATTACTTCAAATAAATTAGGCAATAGTATTTCGTTTGGTGGCTGGGGAACTTTTATGATGCGTGGTAATTTCAACATTGGTATATATGGACAAATAAGTACTTCTATTATATCCAAAAAGCCCGATATACCCCAAGTTAGCAATTATGAGATAAAAAATAGATTTACAGGACTTTGGTTTGGCTATTACCAATCAATAGAAAGATTTCCTAAAATCCATATTGCATACTTCAATAAAATAGGATTTGGCAGTGTATATATTGATGATATAGCAAACTCTACCACTATATACGACAAAGCACTAACTATAACTCCAAGTATAGAAACCATATTTGGTATTACTCCATGGATGCATATCGGTATTGGAGTTTTTTATGAAGTCTATTCAGGAGTGAGTTTCTTAAATTATTCAAATAATGATTTTAACACCATAGGAGCAAGTTTAAGTATAAGATTCTGTCCAGCAGAATAATATAAAATATTAAACTTACTCCATTTTGCTAGAACGGGAATTCACGAATTAACCCTTTCTTTACGCCTTTAATAATTTGATATTCAATAGTTGTACTCTTATCAAATTAAGTTATTGCGCGGTCTGACGGTCGAGGCTATAAATAGTTGCCATTTTCGAAGCCGTAATTTTTCAAGTTACTATAATTTTCAATATGAATTGAAATTATTGATTATAATACAAATTCGGCAATTATTTATGAGCCTTTGTTGTGGGTAGTTTTTCTACATTTCATTACTATATATCTTTAGAAATCAATACTATAGGGATAATTAATAGTTTACTTCACCAAAAACTTAATCGTCTTATTATAATTATCAGACTGTATTTGTATAAAATAAACACCAGGGTTTAGTGCTAAATCAAAATACTTACTTTTAAAATTATGCTTAACTAATATTATCTGCCCCAAGCTGTTAATTATCATTACTTCTGTGGCTTTCAGATTACCCAAATCAAGCATAAATTTTCCGTTATTTGGATTGGGATATAGCTTAATCATATTCCCATCAATTTCTTCAATACTTACATTGTTAATATTTATACAGACAGAAGTATCCAAACATCCATTTACACTTAAAACAACTGCATAATCTCCGTTTAATAATGGCGAAAAGCTTTGCAAAGTATCTCCCAAAAGGGTAGCAAAACCATTATTGCAATCCAGCCACTGATAAGAAGCAAAATTTTGGTTTGAGCTAAACTCGCCACTGGGGCTTACACTAACTGTATTATTTATTTGCGGAATATTGAGGTTTAAGCAAATAACCGAATCGCAGCCTGTGGAACTCGGAAGCGTAAAGTAGGCCGATTGGGTGGATTGATGGTAAGTTACTCCATCCATCCATGTGAGGCTATCGCAGGCAGTTACATAATCGGTGGTTAGTGTTTTGCATTGGCTTAGTTTTAATATGTAGGTAGCAGCTCTATTTGGTGGTGATGACTGATTGTGTACACCAGCACCTATATCAAAATCAACTGTTCCACCAAAATCTCCTGTTGCAAAGATATTCCCTGTATTATCAACACTTACATCTTTTCCTCTAGACGAGTTTGGTAATCCTGTATTTGATATAACTCCTGCCATTAAAAGCTCACCATTTGTATTTAGTTTTTGAATATAAGCTCCATATCCTGCCTGACCAAACCCTGAGGCATAAAAAACCATAGTGGCGAATCCTGGGTCTAAATCAGTAGAGTCGTTAAAATACCCTGTGGAATAAACATTTCCAAATGTATCGGTAGCAAGCGACGTAGGGGTATTTTCCCTATACGCATAGCTAGGCACATATCCATAAGATTTTGCCCAAAGAAAATTACCATTTTCATCGTACTTCTGTATAAAAGTATTTTCGGAAAGCAATAAAGTATCTGGCCCTGGGTCAAAATCGACTGATCCTCTGATAGTACCAGTTGTATAAATATTGTTAAACCTATCTATTTTTATTGCATTTGGTCTAACTAAGCCATATGTACCAACCTTAGTAGAAAACTTAGCCCATACAAAGCTTCCCATACTATCAAGCTTTACAAAATACATACTGCTATTATTGGATGGAGGAGTACTTACTCCAGCACCTGGGTCAAAATCAATATTACTTCCAAAAAAATAACCTGCGCAATATACATTATCTTCAGAATTAATATCAACGGTTAAGCCATTGGAAAGACTTCCCTCACCACATACAAAAGCTTTGGCCCATACAAAATTGCCATCTTTATCCAACTTTTGAATAAATGCATTGTCAATTGGTGTTGAAGTTTGAGGATTATAATTTGTACCATATAAGCATATACCTGGTCCAGGGTCAAAGTCAACGGTATCTTTATAAGAGCCGTGGGAATATATATTTCCATGTGAGTCAACAGCTACATCTCTTACAAAATCATTTGCAGACCCTCCAAAAGACTTTGCCCAAAGAAAATTGCCGTTAGCAGAAAGTTTCAAGATAAATACATCATATTCACCATTTGAATAGAGCATATGAGTTGTTGCTTCTGGGTCAATATCAACAGAGTCTTGAAAAGTCCCCGCAATATAAATCTGACCTGACTGACTTACATTAAATTGTTTAATATGTCCATCAGTAAAATCAATTTGGCGCACCCACAATAGATTGCCATTACTGTCCAACTTTTGTATATAATAAGACCAATAACTGCCTGAAGTTAAGCCATAATAAAGTGGCACGCTAGGGTTAAAATCCACCGTGCCACTAAAACTACCTATAGTATAGATATTTCCAGCACTGTCTAATTCAACAGAAATTGCATTAGCATTACCCTGATATCCCTGATTGCTTTTTACCCATTCAAAATTGGGGTTTTGAGCGTGTAGGCTATAAACTGCAATAAAGATTATAATTATTAAGATTATATTTTTCATAATATAGATTTTTTTATTTAACAATTATTTTCTTTTTTATAGTAGCACTCTGAGTTTGCAATTTAATAAAATATACACCTGATTTAAAACCTAAAAGAGAAATAGTTTTTTCGCCATTAATTAAGCTATTTTCTGATAAATAAATCCTTTGCCCTGACATGGAATAAATAGAAATATCCATATTCTGTTCATTGGCAGTATTTATAATTAAAAAGTCAGTAGCAGGATTAGGGTATATGGAAATATCCTCATTCAAAATTAAAGAATTAGGATTGCTTCTTCTTGCCTGAGGCGTAGAGCTATATTCATAGCTACCATAGTCGGTATTGACATTCGATATTCTTAGATTGCCATCTAAATCTATTGCAGTCATGGGTGCTGAATTAACACCTGCATTTATACAAGGTGATGCTGATGACAAATGATAATCTGTTGTGGAAACAAAACTAGGGTTCGGGTTTTGATTATAATTATTATCATAATTTAGATAGTTAATCCCAGCAAGTGTTGTATAATTAGTTGGATATCCAATATAAGGATCCATTACACAAACATCAAGAATAGCCTCATATATTATATTATTATAAAAAGAAACTGGGAAATAGGTCTCATTTTCAACACAAACTCCATTAACTAAAACATTAGTTGTATTATCACTTATGGTATTATGGTTAAAAATGGTTTTATTATTATCACCCTGCATATAAACTACCCCATTATCTATAGAGTGGTTTTTTACAAATAAATTATTTAAAACCTTTGTGTTATTTGCGTAATTAGAAGTTCTATCCAAATATAGTGCACTGCCTTGATATGCTGTATTTATTTTGAAAGCATTTAGGTTAATAGTACTTATATCTGTTGGAAAATTCTCAGTTGGATTTATCATAAATATACCTCCACCATTACCTGTAGCCGTATTACCATCAAAAGTACATTTCTTTATTATCGAAGTTGAATTTAAAACGTAAATCCCTCCTCCATCTGTGGATGCAATATTTTCTAAGAAAGAGCAATATGTAATATCTGATTCTGATTGGCTCAAATAAACACCACCTCCACTTGTTGAAGCAATATTTTCTGAAAAAGAACAATTTGCTATGGTTAAATCTGCGCCGCCTAAAAAAATGCCGCCACCATTTACAGCCGAATTATTTGAGAATTGGCAAAGTTTGACAGGGTTTGTTAATGCTGACGTACAAGAAATTCCTCCACCATTAGTGTTTGAATGATTTTTAATAAAACTATTATTTTCCATTGTTACGTCTGAACTCCCCTTTATGTAAATTCCTCCACCATCTAAAAACGCATCATTATTATTAAAAGTATTACTCTCTATAGTAGGATTAGAGCTGCATATATAAATACCTCCTCCTTCTCCATACCATATATTTGAAGAAGAAGAGTAAAGCCCACTTGTAACGTTATTTGAAATATTATTGCCAATAATATTGGGGCTACAAGTGGAAGTAACATTTAGATGTCCTATAAAAATTGCTCCCCCTCCCTTTGCGCTTTCATTTTCATAAATACTATTTCCTAACACATCAGGACTGCTGTTTATAAATACACTAATGCCACCTCCTCTATGCTTTGCATAATTATTATGTATTATCGTTTTCTGAATCGAAGGATTACTGTTAGTAAAAATTGCTATTGCACCACCATGTCCTAAAACAGAATTATTGAATATTTCACATTCCACAATTTCTAAATCAGAAAAGGATTCTACATATATTGCTCCTCCTGAACTTTCTGGGTCAGGTGATGAACAGTTTATTCCATATTTGCGAGCATTAGAAATATCGCAATAATGTAATTTTGACGGAGTAGGATTTTGATTATCCGGAAAATCAAATCGGATTCCATTCCAGGGTTCACCAATCACTTCTGAGGTAAAAATAATCCTTTCATCAGGATTTCCGATTGCGTTTATTGAGCCTTTTACATCCATATAATAATGCCCTTGAAATAGCACTTCTACACCAGATTCGATAATAAGATCAGAACCAAAAGGAATATTAATATCCTCCTTAATAAGATATGGACTTCCTCCCATATGCCAAATATAAGTTGGGAGGTTTTGAATAAAATAATTGTTATCAATAGGGGTTTGAGCTTTAGTAATCCCAATAGATAGAGCGATGATTGATAGTAAAAGGATTAATTTTTTCATGACATTTTGTTTAGTTAATATTTGTAAATTATATTTAGTGTTTTTCTTCTTTAAATTACCCACAACGGATGGCGATATATTACGTGCCGTCTTTATTACTATAATTTTCAAAATACCATCAAGCTAAATTAGTATGTATAATCTCTCGTGCTACATCAATTTAGGCATGGAGTATATCGCGTGTTGTCTGTCTGGGCTTTTCTTTGTGGAGGGGCAGACATACTCTTGCTGCAAAAGGCTATTGCTAGGGTTTTGGAGTTTGCAGGATGTGTATGACTGCCTTGGTTATGGGTCATAATTCTATTTACTTTATTCTTATCAACTTCCCATTAAACTTTCGTTCACCATCTATTATTACCGAGTAAAAATACATCCCAACTGCAAAAGTATTTATATTCATCTGAACTTCATTACTCTCATAATTTTGATCAAATGACTTCTGGTTCAATAATCGCCCTGCAATATCATATATTTCAATACTCATACGCTCTGAAATAGGACTATTAAATCTAAAATTTACCTTACCATAGCTTGGATTGGGATATACAAACAAATTTGTTGGCTTAGTGCAATCTACAACTTTTACAGTAATACTGTCAATAGTTTTATCAAACTTAAAATCAATTACCTTAACAATGTATGTTGTGGTTGTATCAGGGTAAACCACAGGATGTTCTTCATAAGAAAATACTGAATCATCTAAACCTAAAATAGTCCATTCAAAACTATATTCCTCTTTGTATTCTGGTTTTACATGGCTTTTACCTAACTTTAAGCTATTGCCAAGACAAATTATAGTATCGTTACCACAACGTGCCGAATCAATCGGAGCTGATAATAAAAATAACGAAATATCATCAATAGCATAAGCTGAATAATTAAAAGTGGCATATTGATTAAATAGCTTTTCTTTTCCTTTTGAAATATCCATATTTCCAAGTGTAATATATTGTTCGTTCCCATTAGATTTAAAAACCCCACTAATTTTCACCCAACCTAAAGTATCTTCTATAAATCCTTTCTTATTTAATATTTGTGGTACAATGCTTGAATCTAGTAAAGCTTCATATAAATCTGTTATATTAATGGAATCAAAACTCAATAAAGCTCCTTGAGAATTAATTGAATACTTTGATCCATTAGCAAGGTTCACATAGAAATTAAGCAAATACAAAGAATCCTTCTGTAAACTATTTAATAATTTATTTTGAATTAAATCTCCTGGATTTATTGTATAATTAGGATGAGGTACATAAAAACCTCCAGCTGTATATCCCTCTCCTGTTCTAGGATATTGATACATAGTAACCCATTTATTTTTTGGTACTCCTACGATACCAGGAGTAACAATACTTGGAAAGCTGTCAATATAATTATTACAGCTGTGATAATAATCAAATGTACTATACCATTGATTCATATATTTACCCTGTATATTATACCATCCTTTTGCAAGTTTTAGCATTGGTAAATCTTTATCATCAATGGAGAAAGGGCAGGAATACCACCCTGCTACAGAATATGGATCATAAATCGAGTCTCGAATCTCAAAACTACCATTATACACAAGATTCTGAGAAGTAACATCCTGAACAGATATTACTAAAATTATTATACATAAACTAATTACCTTATTTATCATTTATAGTATGAATAAAAGCGATAAGGGATTTAGACTAATCGCTTTATATTAAATTAATTACTAATAATTATTTTGCCGTTTACTTTATCGTCTGTACTTAAATTATAAAAATAAATACCGTTTTCTAAAGCTGATGTATTAATAATGAATTGATTATTATCTGCATCTAATTGAATTTCCATAACACTTCTACCCATTAAATCATATATGGTAAATATTGATGAAACTTCCAGAGGATAAACAAATTCTAAAGTTAGTTGGTTTTTTGTCGGGTTAGGATAAGTCTTAAGAATATTATCTCCTACAATAGTATTTGTACTATCAGAAACCTGACCTAAACGGAATGCTAAATTATAAGAATTAGGGTTAAGCCCTAACATAACTCTAGCTGAATAAACTGCTTCACCTCCTATATAGGGTGTAAGCATAGCAATTGTTTGTAATGTTTGCCATGTACCTTGGGCAAACAATTGTATTTGCAATAAAACAAATACTAAAATTAGTGTTCTCTTTGTGTAATATTTCATAATTGTTATTTTGTATTTACTAAATAAATGACAAACATACACAACATGCTCATCTTAATGGATCTGTGTTTTTACCGTTCCATGCTTAATTATACTATTGTAAAATAACTCATGGAACATTGTATTACAAACTTATTCTTTCCTAGCCAAAAGATGTTATCTTTACGAACATCAAAATTAATACTTTTTTGCTTCATATTATAATCGTTTTTCTAGTGCGTCGGCCTAAAACCAAATGTGCTTGATTGGTGTGGTGATGCCTTGCAGACAACGAATGGATATAATGACCAGTCATGATATATCCACAATATATTTAATTCTAAATAAATACAAACACTTAATAATCAGACGCCTAATCGACATTATAAATTAAACGTTTATAATTAGTTAATTATAATACTGTAAAGATAGGAAATAAATGATTGCTAATATTAATTAGTTTCTTAAAATATAGATGGGTAGATTAAACTAACCGAAAGCATTATTTTGCTAGGATATAGTTTTTATAGGCGAAGAGTCTATTACCAAATATCTTTTCCCATTTATTATGAAATTTATCTTTTAAGCTCATATTCGATTTTGATGGGTCATAAACAAAATCCCAATTTTTTTGCGCAATAGTTTCTTTCATATAGCCTGGGTGCTTAGCCTCAAAGACTTCAAGCTTATCTACAGCGTTAAAATCAAAATCTTCTTGAACTTTATTCTCCTTAAGCCAGTCGTTATTATGCCAAAACCTATTAAAATAATTAGATTTATTGCTCATCAACTGAGGATGCCTAGTATATGAGTAATGAAAAATTTGTACAGGAACTTTTATAACTTTAAGTTTTACACCATCCTCATCTCCATCTTTAAAAATCCTAAAGCCCTGAGAATCTTTATACGACATAATATTCCTATTATTTTTAAAGGCTCTTATCTCAAAATTATGGGTTCTACGAGTATGTCGTATATGATTATAATCGCCCCAAAAATGATAATATGGAAATAGCAATCCATCTACTTCTGGATTTTTATCAGCTTCCTTTATTCCCTCCAAAATAGCATCTCTTGAGTCTTCAAGTATTACCTCATCTGCTTGAATATGGATTAACCAATCTGCTTTAGAATTACGTAAACCTATATTTGCTTGCTCTCTAAAAACCTGACCATTTTTACGCATCTCATCATCCCATATACTATCAATAATGACGATTTTTTTATTTCCAATAGCCTCTACAGCTTCACGAGTACCATCATCAGAATCACCAACAACAACAAATAACTGATCAACTATTGGCAGTATGGATTTTATGGAAGGAATAAATGGGTAGCCCATCTTTATACCATTTCTAACGTAAGTAAAACCATCTATTTGCATAAGAATATTTTTAATTATTAAACATTGCTAAAGTAGTAAAGTTTGCCTTTAATAAAGAAATGTTTAATCGATAATTGTTAATGGTTAATTGTTAATGGTTAATTGTTAATTGTTAAGGTTTAATTGTTAAGGTTTAATTGTTAATGGTAAATTGTTAATGGTAAATTGTTAATGGTTAATGGTTAAT
>JAGLDA010000184.1 GCA_023145955.1 Bacteroidales bacterium | reverse complement strand
TACTAAGAGAGATGCATAAGTAATACTGAGAGCAAACTGTTTTTTAGAATTTGATTGTTGTTATCCTTTCAAAAATATGTACATTTACATACTGAAATTATAATGATGGATATAAAATCAATTTCTATAAAGAATATACTATTTTATCTGGCTCCAATAATTGCTGTACTGATATACATATTCCAGCCATTAAATACTAGTAGTGAAGCTAATGCGCTATTTTCAGTAGCATTACTAATGGCTATATGGTGGGCAACAGAAAAAATTCCGTTAGCAGTAACCGCTTTACTTCCCATTGTATTATTTCCTCTATTCGGAATTATGGATGGAAAAGATGTTTCAAGTACATATTATAATCATATAATATTCTTATTTATAGGTGGTTTTATTCTTGCATTGGGAATGCAAAGATGGGATTTACACAAAAGAATAGCTATTAAAATACTTATGATTACTGGCACTAGTCCTGCAAAAATTCTTTTGGGATTTATGCTCGCAACAGCATTTCTATCAATGTGGATTTCTAATACCGCCACTACTATGATGATGCTTCCAATACTGCTATCGGTAGTTTCTAGATTAGAAGAAATGTATGATAAAGCTAAGGTTAAGAAATATGCAATTGGCTTGCTACTAGGCGTTGCATATTCATCTTCGGTAGGTGGAGTAGCTACTCTTATTGGAACACCACCAAACCCGATTTTTGTAAAAATATACAACATTAACTTTCCCCAAGCAGCAGAAATTAGTTTTTCGCAATGGATGCTATTTGCACTACCGCTAAGTATTGTAATGTTTGTATTATTATACTTACTTCTTTATATAGCCTTTGCACATAAACAAAGTAAAGATTGGAAATCTTCGAGTAATACTGTAGACTTTTCTTCCGATTACAAAAAGCTAGGAAAAGCTACTTACGAAGAAAAGTGGATGTTCTTTATGTTTATTCTTGCAGCATTGTTATGGATGCTTCGTTCACCATTAAATATAGGAAATTTTCATTTTTCAGGTTGGGCAAGTCTTCTACCCTATCCCAAGTACATAAATGATGGTACCGTTGCCATTTTTATCGCTATAAGCCTATTTCTTATTCCCACAAAAAGCAAATCTCAAGCTACATTAATTAATTGGATACAAGTAAAAGAACTACCATGGAATATAATTTTACTATTTGGTGGCGGTTTCGCTCTAGCTCAAGGTTTTAAAACATCAGGATTATCAGAATTTATTGGTGAAAGTTTAAGTGCAGCAGGAAGCCTACATCCACTGGTATTAATAATTGTAGTAACTACAATTATGGTTTTTCTTACAGAATTTAGTTCTAACTCAGCATCCACAACAATACTTCTACCAATTTTGGCATCCTTGGCAGTAAGTAGCAATATTCACCCTCTTATGCTTATGGTGCCTGCAACTATTGCCGCATCAATGGCATTTATGCTTCCCGTTGCTACTCCTCCAAATGCGATTATTTTTAGTTCAAACCGTATACGAATTGTGGATATGATGAGCATTGGTATAATTGTAAATATTATTGCTATTCTAGTAATAAGTGTAATTACCTACTATTGGTTGCCATTTGTTTTTGAACTTTAGTATATTAAAATTAAATCATTAAATAGTTGAAACATTACATCATTAACCATTAAAACACTTTATCCTTAATCTTACTCATTGCTCTTTCGGTAATAGCGGTAATACTTAATGAAGGATTTACACCTGGATTACTTGAAATCATTGATCCATCGCAAATCATCATATTTTCATATCCAAAAACCATATTATTCTTATCAATAACTCCAGTTTCGGCAGAATCGCCCATTACAGCGCCTCCAAGTATATGAGCTGTAGATGGCATATTAAAAACAGTTTCTGTAAGCAGCACCATAGGTTTTCCATTATTAAGCTTGCTATATTCATCAGCCAATTCAAAAGCCAGTGGAATTTGGGCACTAGGCCGTGGGCCACTACTTAATTTTGACTTGAGTCTAAAAAATCCTTTTTTTAACTGTAAGCTAGTATCTATTTGTTGCATAAAAAGCAATACAATTGACTGCTTTGCAAAATCTTTGTTAAATGCTAGTTTAAAATAAGTTTTAGGGTTTCTAATAAATTTAGACAATACATTTAATGTACGACTAACTACATTACTGCCAATAGATGTAGGCAGCACACCCACTCTCCAAAACCCAGAGCCCTCACCATATCTCACTACTTCAAGATGAGTTTTTTCATCAATATTAAGAATAGACCCTATTGCAACACCTTTGCTTAAGTCACGGTTAGAATCATTGACTACACTGAATATTAAAGATTCATTATTTGTAAGAATATTCTTACCCAAATGAGAACTTATATTTGGCAAACTCTTTTCTTTAAGTTTTAAAAGTAGGTTCATGGTTCCCAAAACACCTCCTGAGAAGATTACATTATCACATTCGAATTCTTGTTTACTTTTAAATAATTTTGTAGAAGACTTACTTTTTACAATATATCCTTCAGAACCATCTAAAGACGATTTAGGAATAACATCATAAACCTCATTCTCTGCAATAATATCTACACCTAACTGCTGAGCCAGATATAAATAATTTTTATCTAAACTATTCTTTGCATTATGCCTACAACCTGTCATACAAGCCCCACAAAAAGTACAAGCGCTTCTCCTAGGTCCTTTTCCATCAAAATAAGGATCATCAACCTCATCTTCGGTATCAGCAAAGAAAACCCCCACATCAGTAGGCGAAAAATCCTTCTCTTGATTCCTTAATTTAGCTAAATCCTTTAATAATAAATCTCCAGTTTCCAAATTTGGATTTCTTGAAGCACCAAGCATCTTTAAAGCTTTATCATAAAACGGAGCCAATTCAGACTCCCAATCTAAAATACTTTTCCAACTTCCATTTTTATAAAAATTTGGGTGAGGCTTAGGCAAAGTATTGGCATAAACTAATGAGCCTCCGCCAACTCCAGCACCACTAATAATAGAAACATGATTATAGAAAGTCATCTTCATAATTCCATGAAAAGCCAATGAAGGAAGCCAAACCCATTTTTTTAAATTCCAGTTTGTCTTTGGAAAATCATCACCAGAATACCATTTACCCTTTTCAATAACTAAAACAGAATATCCTTTTTCGGCCAACCTAAGAGCAGAAACCGACCCTCCAAATCCACTCCCTACAATTATATAATCATATTTTTTCATA
>JAGLDA010000183.1 GCA_023145955.1 Bacteroidales bacterium | reverse complement strand
TACTCCCACTCAAGCAATCTCTTATCACCTTTAAGTTCTTGAATTTCACTTATTTCTTGTGAAACTTCCAATGTTCCTCTAAAACCGCCTTTATCATCGCGAACGGCAAAATATCTAATTAGAACAAATTTAGGTCCCATATGAATCCAGAATGATGCATCATCTTTCTCCCCTTTACGGAACGCATCCACAATATCTTCTACAACGTGCACACTCTCTGGTGGATGGCAATTACTTACCTGGCGGCCAATAATTGCAGTAGTTCGTGGAAATATTCTATGCTTAGGTGTAGAAAAATATTTTACAGTATCATTTTCGTCTACATACGTAATATCCACAGGCAAATGATTAAACACCATACTTATTTGCTCTGGGCTCATTGCTCCTGTACCAAGGTTTACATTTCCATTTTTAAAAAATTCGTTATTCTCTTCTTTATCAACCATACTTACTTCTGGCTTAATAAAAGGAAATTCCAAATCGCTACTTGCAATAAGCATCTCTTCCATATCTTTTTTAGGAATAGTAATAAGCATTTGAGGAAATAAAATCTTATTATCCCTAAAAACTATTGCTCCCAAATCGAAATATAATTTACTTGATATTACATTGAATTCCTTCAAATCAAAATTCTTAGCCGATAATAGCGCAGGAATACGTTTTATATATCCACGTATATCGTCATGTATAGACCACATCACATGCACGCACTTATAATCATCCCATTTCTTTTCTATAATAGGAAATAGCAAATTCTCCTTTACGGTAAAATAATTGGAATATCCATTCATTTTAGTAAAACCATCTTGCAGTGCTTTTATTCTATCATCAGTTACACCCTCCAAGTTCAAAGCCTTAATCACAGGCTTTAAAGCATTTAAGTTTGCCATCATTATTTCAGAATTCTGCTGCAAGTAAAATAACAAATCATCTTCTGAAGGTTTTGGTGTAGGGTATACTGATAAAGCTTTATAAAACAGATTCAATAATTTAGAAATATGCTTTTTCAAATCTTTCATCTCATAGCCCTTTTCTACCAATAAGTGCACAAGTCGGATAACATCGGAAGGCATAATAGCCTCTATCATATCCATATTAGCTTTTACATATTCAGCAGGCTTTTGCTTATTAATAATTACTTCTGAAAGTTCCAAAAGTTTATTTATTTTCAGCTCGTTATGGTTTGTAAATTCTGACATCTATTTTGTGTTTTGTGTTTTATGTTTGATCTTAATAAATTAGATTAGTATAAATATTCCTAATTCCTATCTCGTTGACTATCGGGACTTAATTCTCTATTCCTAATCAACTAATTCTCAATTCCTTTATTATTCTAATAATTTCTTCCATTGCCAAAGAAGCTTTCTCTTGAATAAATATATCAGTTATAGAATCCGTAAATTTTGATTTCTCTATATTAATTTCTATTATTTTAGCATTATTTTGCTTAGCAAGGTATGGGATATTGCTCGCAGGCATAATTTCTCCAGTAGTGCCAATTATAAGAAATACGTCAGCTGTTTGTGCCGCCAAAATCGATTTCTGCATTGCTTCCTCTGGAATACCTTCGCCAAAGAAGATGAAATCTGGCTTTAATAATCCACCACATTTACTACATTCTGGAGGCGTACTCGTAAGAGTAATATCCTTTCGCTGATGAATAGCACCACAATTTAAACATACAAATTGTACTGAATTACCATGGAATTCGTATACTTCCCTATTGCCAGCTTCCTGATGCAAATTATCAATATTTTGTGTAATAATTGATTTCAATATTTCTACTTGCTCAAGTTCGGCTAAAACTATATGTGCTGGATTAGGTTTTGCATTACCAAAAAAATCAAAAAATAATTCTTTAATTACAGGCCACCCTTTTTCTGGATTTTGAACATAAGAATTCAAATCGAGAATAGACATGTCGTATTTTTCCCATAGGCCATCGCTACCACGAAAAGGAGGAATACCACTTTCAACAGAAATACCTGCACCAGTAAATGCAACCAAATTACTGGCTTTAGAAATAATTTCAGCAGCTCTATTTATACTACTCATACTACAACTCCTCCTTCCATCTTAAGCTTTCTACTAAATGCCAAATATCTTTCTCAATCCCTTTAATTATTGGTGATAAAGAATCATTTTTAGGCGCATTATTAAAGTATAAAGCTCCTCGCATAAAGTGAGACACACTGTCTGTAACATAAAAATTTATAGGACTAGCAACTTTTTCTCCTTTTATACTATACAGCAACCCATAAACCTTACTCTCAGGCAAAATAATCAACTTCTGTTGAATATCATTTGCTACAGAAATATGTTTGAAAGCTAAGTCGTGAGCATCATTTAGCATCCTTGCAACATTACCTTCTATATCACTATACGACAAGTATATACGGGCATTAAACTTTGGATAATCTAAGAACAACCAATATGGATGACCAGGTTTATTTGCATTTGAAACAATAGCATAATCAGCATACTGAAAACTAAAAGGGGCTTGCGATTTATATGGTATAAAATCATGCTGTGGAATATCTATACGAAAATAAGCACGTGGCTTAGGAGTAACATCCTCATTGCATGATATTGCAAAGAACATTGCTATTAGTAATGTTAGAATAATAGTAAACCTATGCTTCATTATACCCATGATTATTACAATTTTCGAATTCTAATTCTATTAATTCTTCGTTTATCCATTTCAATAATCTGAAATTCAAAATCAAGAATTAGTATTTTTTCTTTCAATTTTGGAAAATCATTCTTAATTTCTAAAACAAGTCCCGCTAACGACTCTGACTCTCCTTTAAGTTCATCAAAAATATCACTATCAACGCCTACAACTTTACAAAAATCCAGAAGGCTAATTTTAGCTTCAAACTCCCAAGTATTATCATCAATAACAACATATTGTAACTCTTCGGTATTCTTATCAAACTCGTCACTTATCTCGCCAACAATCTCCTCAATGATATCTTCAAAAGTAACAATTCCAGAAGTACCACCATATTCATCTGCTACAATTGCAATATGAATTTTCTTTTTTCTAAACTCTTGCAAAAGGTCATTAATCTTCTTTCCTTCAGGAACAAAGACTGCTGGTCTTAATTTCTTATTCCACTCAAAATTCTCATCATCAATGTTATCTAGTATATCTTTAATATATAATATTCCAACAATATTATCTAGACTATCTTCAAAAACTGGAATTCTGGAATAGCCCCAATCACGAACATTATTTAGTACCTCAGAAAAAGGAGTATCAATTTCAATTGCAAAAACATCCACTCGTGCCTTCATTATTTCTTTTACATCAGTTTCACCAAAAGTTGCTATTCCTTTAAGTATTTTCTGATCTTCTTCATCCACATCCATATTATCAAGCTCACTGGCAAGGTCTACAGCATCCGATAAATCTTCCATACTTACATGAAGTTTATGCTTGCTTAAGCGCGCATCTATAAGCGAAGTAGATTTATTTAGAAGAAAAATTATTGGTCTAAAAAGTTTAATAATAATCCTTAATGGATTAGCCATTAAGTTAACAAATACTATAGCCTTTTGCTTAGCATATATTTTTGGTAATATTTCGCCAAACAAAAGCAATAAAGAAGTAACTATTCCTATTTGAATAATAATTCCTATAATTTTATTATCACTAAAATCAAATGACTCCCTAATTAAGAAGGTAGAAAGCAATATTATAGCAATATTAATAAAATTATTGCTTATAAGTATTCCTGCCAATAAACTTTTTGGATTTTGCAAAAGATGTATAACTACTAGTGATTTTTTATCCTTATTCTCAAATATATCTTCTCTCTGTCCAGGGCTTAATGAAAAGAAGGCTATTTCAGAACCCGAAATAAGTCCAGAGAATAAAAGCAATATCATCATTGTTAACAATGCAGATATTGATTCAAATGAAAATCCTCTAAAAATTGATAAAAGATTAATAGAAATACTAGAAAAGTAAGATAAAATAAATTGACCAGGTTCTGGATCTATCATTAAAGTTTAAATATTGGTTTGCATTGCGAAAATACAAAAAAAGCTCTGTATAAACAGAGCTTTTTTTAAATTAATTTTTATTGAAAATAATTATTCAATTATCATATTCCAATTATGAGTATCATCAATTTCACCCATTTGAATTCCTTGAAGACTCTCATATAATTTTGTAGATATTGGACCAGCATTACCATCTTTACAATAAAGGTAATTCTTATCTGTATCTCTATCGTGAATACGCTTAATAGGCGAAATAACAGCAGCCGTTCCACAAGCACCTACTTCGTCAAAAGTATCTAACTCATCAGCTCTTACATGGCGTTGTTCCACAGTAAGACCCATATCCTTAGCCAATACTCGTAGGCTCATATTTGTAATTGAAGGCAAAATAGAGCTTGACTCTGGGGTAATATACTTACCTTCTTTAATACCAAAGAAATTGGCAGGGCCAGCTTCATCAATATAAGTTTTTGTTTTAGAATCCAAGAAAATACTTGCAGCATATCCTTCATCATGAGCTCTCATTGTAGCTTTTAAACTAGCTGCATAATTACCACCCACCTTTACATTACCAGTACCTTGAGGCGCTGCTCTATCAAAATCGCGAACAAGTTCCATATCTACCGGCTTAAAACCTTCCTTAAAATAAGGACCTACTGGAGTTACAAAAATCATAAATAAGTACTCATTAGCAGGCTTTACACCAACCTGTGCTCCAGAACCAATTAGTAATGGTCGTAAATAAAGTGAAGACCCTGTTCCATAAGGAGGAATATATTCTTCATTCATTTTTACTACCTTAACCATAGCTTTTTTAAATAGCTCAGAAGGTACAGGCTCCATCATAATTGCCTCAGCTGACCTTTGTAGTCGCTTAGCATTTTCCTCCCAACGAAAAACCCTGATAGCTCCATCTTTACCTCTAAAAACTTTTAAGCCTTCAAATGCCTCTTGGCCATAATGCAATGCCGTAGCTGCCATATGTAGGTTTATAGTCTCTTCAGAGCTAGCTTCTAAAGCTCCCCATTTACCATCACGAAAATAAGTACGTACGTTATATTTGGTTTTTGTATAACCAAAGCTTAAGTTTTTCCAATCTATATTTGGCATAATATGTTGTTTTAATAAATTTACAAAATGTATTTAATCCATGGCAAAGATAATACAATTAACGCAGAATTATTTCGTCAAATTGCTAGTATAAAATTGATATTTCATAAGAAAATATTATTCCTTACGCATAATTTTAGACAATGCTATTATCAACAATAGTGCAACCATAAATAATGAAAACCTTGCAAGGTAATTTCCATTAATAGCATAATAAGTTGGTACATTATTGAGAGGAATTATTGCCTTTACGGCGGTTCTGGTGTAGAATTCTGATTTACAAATCACATTACCCTTATTATCTATTACACCTGTAGTGCCTGTATTTGCTGCTCTAACAACATATTGATTATTCTCTACAGCACGAAGACGTGCATAAGAGAAGTGCTGCCTATACCCTGGGCTTGTATACCACCATGCATCATTAGTTATAACTGCAATAAAGCCACTACCATAGGAGCTAAACTCCCCTACTAACTCACCATAAATAGATTCGTAGCAAATAATAGGTGCAACTTTTCTGTCATTACCAAAATCAAAAGTTTTTGGTTCGCTACTAGTTCCTAAACTACCTGTTGTGCCACCCAAATTGATAGCAAACCGCTGTATTGGTTTTAAGAAAGCAGCAAAAGGAAGGCGCTCTACACCGGGCACCAATTTAGCTTTATGGTAAAATTCTATATCTTGATTATTTTTAATAAACAAGGCTGTATTATACTTATAATAAAAGCGAGAGTCACTATTAGGGAAAGATCTTGCATAAGCCTTAACCTCTTCATTAGGAGACAACTCCCTACGAGTGGAAGCTCCCATCAAAAAATTTAAATGCGGATTTAATTCCACAAACTTTATAACACTATCAATGGCTGAGTATTTACTAATTTTATTCTCCCACATAGATCGCTCTATAGTTGATTCCGGAGTGATTACTAATTCCGTAGTAGAATCCATAAATTGACGAACTACATTTAGCATGTTATGAATTAGCTCATTTGAAGTCATTTCATAGGCCTCGGTATAAGGCTCAATATTTGGCTGAACCAATAATAAATTCGCTGTTGGCAAATCATCAGGTAGCTCATTTCTTAACAATGAATTAGAATACAATACCGGAATAACAAAAATAAGTGTAGCAATAATAATATTTGGTATAGATGCTATTATATTATTTTTTGCCTTTATAAATTTATTAATAGCATAAAATAGAACTAAATTTATGGAAAGCACCCATACAGTACCACCTAAAGCACCTGTAATACTATACCATTGAATAAGATTTGGATTTTCAGAAAAAACATTGCCCATATTTAACCACGACCAACTAAGTTCCCAATTCATATGCAAATATTCATAAGATAACCAAAAGAAAATCAGAATAAAAAACCCTGCTCTTTCTTTAAAAAGCTTTTTATCAATAATATGAGCAAAACCAAATGTTAATGCCATAAAAAGACTATTCAGTAGAAAAGCCATTAAAGCACCCTCAATACTAGAGTATGCTACCCACCACGTTGTGAACAAATTAAATACTAGGAAAGTAATATATGAATATAAAACCATTGCTCCTCTGGAGAATTGCGTTGGATTATTTCTGACAAAATTCCTAACAAATAACAAAGGAATCCACGAAATAAAAATCAGCCCGACTATTCCATCCACAGGCCATGCAATACCCATAAGTAGGCCACTTAATACTGACAACAGCCAAATATGATATTTTTTTAGATTAATTTCCATTAAATAGATATGCTTTTAACTATAACAAACAATAATATATTTTATTCAAATCTTAAAGATTCTATTGGGTCTAGTTTTGAGGCTTTTATTGCAGGAAATAGTCCTGATAGTAGCCCAACCAACAGGCTTACTGAAAAAGCGAAAATTATCCATAACCATGGAATTACAAATGGGCCATCAGTAAAATAAGCTACAACATTGCCAAGAGCAATTCCTAAAACAATACCCAAAAAACCACCAAGCTCAGTAATAACTACAGACTCCACAAGAAACTGATTTCTTATTGCCTTATTATTTGCACCGAGGGCTTTTCTTAATCCAATTTCGCGAGTACGCTCACTTACAGAAACCAACATAATATTCATAAGACCAATAGAAGCTCCCAAAAGAGTTATAAAAGCAATGATACCTGCAACAATGCGAACAAATCCAAGGTTTTCAATTAATTGTTCGGCAAGGTTATCGCTTCTAGAAATACTAAAATTATTCTGTTCTCCTACTTCCATTCCACGGGTAATTCTAAATACTCCTTCAGCCTCATCCACCGCCTGACTTAATAATTGTTGACTCTTGGCCATAAAACTAATTGTAAAACTCATTGAAGGACGATAATATTTATTTCGCAAGCTTGCCAACGAAATATAGACTTGCCTATCACCACCACCGCCGCCCATTCCACTTCCTTTAGATTCTAATACTCCAATAATTTTGTAGCGCATAGCACCCACACTTATGATTTTCCCAATGGCTTTGCCATTTATTCCAAAAAGTTTAGTTTTAATTGCATCGCCAATAATAATGTTATAACCACCACTATTCATTTCGTAAGCAGTAAAATTACGACCCTGTTCCAAATTAAGCCCAGCAGTTTGTAGGTAATTATTATCAATACCCATTACTGAAACATTGGGATTAGTTTTTTTACTTTCGAACTTTACCGTGGCAGCACCTGTAGCATAAGCATTCAACGATAGTATACCAGGAAAATCAAATCTATGCTTAAAATCTTTTACTTGTGCGTAGGTAATAGGAGTATATCTAACACGCCTACCATTATTATTGCCAACAACTATTTTGCTTCTATTTACTATTGTAAAAGTATTGGATCCCATACTCATAAAGCTCGAAGAAATAGAACCCTGAATAGATTCAAGAGCTGTTAATACTCCCACTAAAGCCATTATGCCAATAGCAACAATAACCATGGTAAGAGCCGCCCTAAGAGCATGAGACTTAATACTCTTTATGGCCTCCGAAATATTCTCTAGGAGCATTGTATTCATTATGTTTCCTTTATTTGTTTTTTCATGTCCAGAAGAAAAGTTTTAATATTTTCAAGTGATTTTACCATCTCTATTTGATTAATGGTATCATCCTTATTATCACGCAATTTTTCTTTTGCTCCCTGCAATGTGTATCCACGTTCTTTGACCAAATGATAAATAATAAAAAAATTATTCACATCGGCTTCAGTGAACATTCTGTTTCCTTTAGCATTTTTCTTGGGCTTAATAATATCGAATTCTTTTTCCCAAAAACGTATTAAAGAAGTATTAACATCAAATATATCAGCAACTTCGCCAATACTATGATATATTTTTTTTATTTCAGGCTTTTTATAAGGCATAGTTTATAATTTGATGTAAAAGTATTGATTTTTTTTATTGAGATTAAGTTTAGTTTTACTAACAAGTGCCTATTATATTGTAAGGCCTTCAATATCCTCTTTAAAATCGTATTGCAAATCTTCATGCAATAGTTTCAATGATTTATTAATCTTTTCAAGCTGTCGATAATACATATTTGCAATTACCTTGCTCTGTTCAATTTCTAAATCTGAGTCTCGAAGCTTTTGTGCAAAATATATAAGCAATTCAACTTCAGTTTGTTTATTGCCTGAATATTTAATAAACTTATTAGTTGTTCGCAAAGCTTTACGAATAGTTTTTTTTGCTAAATAAAAGCTCATGGAGTTCAGCTTGTCAAAATCAGCATCAATTAGTATTTTAACTTCATTGATATAATGCACCTCATTATTGCTTTCGAAAAGCAGATAAGTAAGAAGCTCTTTATTCTCTTTCTTATAGCGTACTAATCTAATTATCAACTCCACAACTCTTTCAGAGTTTTGAAATTCTAATTCCGATTTTAGTTGCTTTAAGCTAGCTGTTTTCATATTTATGATATTTAAATAAACCAATAAAACCTATATACCCACAAACAGGAACTACATCTTTCAATAAAAAATAGTCTAACTCATGTATATTTAATAATTATTTTTTATAGATATTTCATATAGCGAAGATAATTAAACTCGGTACTTAATCTAACATAAATATGAAAAATTATAACAAATTCGTTTGCATAATGAGTAATAATTATCTCTCAGCAAAATAATTAACTCCTTATAATTTATTAAGAAAAAATAAGTATTTTTGAAAACCAATAATTAATATTAAAGTTATCATGCAAATATCAAAATACAAAATAGGAAGTTTATTCATTCTCTTTATCTTTTTTATTACAATTAGCACTACTGTTTTTTCACAAATAGATGTGTTTACTCCTACAAAGTCATCAACCATTATTGATAGTTTAGAAGTAACTAAGCAAATTAAACTTAGCGATGTAAATAAAGAAATTGAATATACAGAAACTCTTATCACTAAATTTAATATTTATAAAAAGAATAAAGATGAATTTAATGAACTAATTCAGCGAACAAAGGTTATTAATAAATATATATTAAAGCAAGGAAAGGAGTTTAATGATTTTGAATCATCAAATTTATCCCATTATTTTTTAAGAAATGCTCATTATACATGGATAAGGTATTATAATGAACTTCGTGAATTTCAGGAAACTATTCAAGTTTCTATTAGAAAAACTCAAAATCATCAAAGCAAGTTTATTATAAATAATGAAAAATGGAATAATAACATACCGTATTTAAAAAATAAAGTGTCGAATCATATTCTACAAAGAATAAAAAGCAAAAATAAACAGTCAAAAAAAATAGTAAAAGAATATGATGAGCAAATAAAATCGTTACTTGAGATTGAGGATAAGATAATAGAAAATATAATATTCATTGAAAGGATAACATCTAATATTAATAGTTATATAGAAAAAAAACAAAGGAATATGTTTAAGAAAACTAATCCTAGTATGTTTTCTATAAACTACAGTAACAGCTATAACGGGAGAATTATAGACCGTTTAAGTCTTGCATATTATGAAAACACAAAAACATTTGCCTATTTTATATTAAAAATCAAGGACAACCTTTTAACTTATATAATCATAGTTTCACTTTTAATTGGATATTTACTAAATTTACGACGAAATTATTTAAAATTAGGATTAGGAGATGATACACCGGGTTATAAAATAGTGCAACGAATATTCATTAGTAAAATATTCTACATATTTATAACTATTGCACTAATTGCTTGGGCGATAGTTATACCATATACCCCTTTATTTATTAGTAAAATTATATATATCTTTTTGCTAACTATAATGCTCCTTATTATATCCGATTCTTTTGACAAACAATCAAAAAGCATTACAATTACAATAATTACTCTATTAGTAATTAATAATTTGGAGATGTTTGTTTGGTATTTTGGAGACTACTCTAGATTCTACCTTTTGTTTGAAACAGTACTTGCAATAGGATTGGTAACACCGTTTCTATTTGGTAAAAAGAGACAAGACATTGCAAACAGTAATAATAAGAATAGTTTAGTTTTTTATACTAAACTTATTTCTCCAATATCATTAGTTTTATTTATTATAGCCTTTTTTGGTAATATTTTTGGAATACTAAACCTTTCAATATATATATTAAGTTTCACAATCAATTTGGGAACAATAACCATAATTGCATTTTCTTTTTCAAAAATTTTCAAAAGCATATTCCTTGCCAATATAGATGTTTTAGCAAATAAATATCCAAATTATTTTAATAATGATGGCGGTAGAATTCTACATAAAGGTAATAAAATTATTAACCTAGTTTTCCTAATTGCATGGGTTTATGCTTTACTACAAATATCTCAGATATTTTCATTTTTCAATGCAAAATTCACTGACTTATTAACTTCAGGGATTTCCATTGGAAACTTTTCTTTTAGATTTGGTGATGTATTACTTTTTGTCACAATAATATACGTATCTATTTCTATCAATAAATTTATAAAAAAGTTTATCGAAAGAGAAGTCCTTGCTAAGAGGGAACTTGAACGTGGATCAGCTGCGGCAATTTCACTTACTGCTAGAATTTTTATCATATTCTTTGGTTTTACAATAGCCCTATCTGCGGCAGGAGTAGACATGACTCGTATTAGTATTATTGCAGGTGCGCTTAGTGTTGGTATTGGTTTTGGTTTGCAAAGTATTGTGTCTAATTTCGTGTCTGGCTTAATCTTAATTTATGAGAGACCTCTTCAAGAAGGCGATACCGTAGAGGTTGGTGCTTTATTAGGTAAGGTTACAAATATAGGTATAAGAGCAAGTAATGTAATTACCTATGATGGTGCCGAGGTGGTGGTGCCTAATAACAACTTAGTTTCTAATGAGCTCATAAACTGGACTTTATCTGACAGTAAAAAGAGAATCAAACTACTTGTTGGAGTAAAATATGGATCTGATCCAAATATAGTACTTGAGTTGTTGGCTAAAGTATGTGAAGAACACCCAAAAATACTACCTTTCCCAAAACCATTGCCCCTATTTGTAGGTTTTGGTGATAGCTCCCTTGATTTTAAAGTGCAATTTTGGGTAGATTATGAAGATGGAATCCAAACGAGTAGCGATATTCATGTTGCCATATACAACATATTGGCTGAAAACAACATTGAGATACCATTTCCTCAGATTGATTTACACGTAAAGGATATTCTTGGAAAAGAGTATGATGAAGCGAAAAAGAATATAGATAAGGGTGATGCAAAAACAGATAAACTTCCTGAGAAGAAATTAAAGCCTCAAAAAACAATGGATATTGACGAGGAAAAAGATGATGAAAATGATTAATTTATAATTAAAACACACATTTTATTCAACTATTTTTTTTGCAATTAACTTCGTATTGAATGTAAAATAATTCGGAATCAAACCTTACGAAATAATTTACATCTATAATAATTAATACAAAACAATAGCTACTTATAAGTAATAGGAATGATTTATTGTCGTATTATTTAATGGTTTGATAATTGTTTTGTTAGATCCTCCTTAGGAAAAGGAAGTGGCCAAATTGCCATAGTAATAAGTCCTTTTTTAAATAGGCTTTTAAGCAATTTGGTCGGAGGATTTTTTTGTTTTCATAAAATAATTTCACGACATTATTTGTTTCTCTTTGCTTAGTTACTTTTTATGGTATTCTTTCATTTGATCCGTAGGTGCTATTATACTATAGCCCTGCCACATATTATCGTCAAATTCATTTATATATTTGACTTTTAAACGTTTTTTAGCAATAACGTTTTTAAACTGTTGGGCGCTAATATCCTGCTCATTAATCACAAGAATTTCAATGGAATTTAGATTTTTCACATGATAATTTACTCTAACTTTATATTTGGCAGTAGTTTTATCAAGTATAAAACGTTCTTTTTTCTTTAATAACTCTACCTTTCTATCTATACCAATAAGCTCTCCCTCCTGTCGAAATAAATACTTAAGATGATATACACCTTCTCTTTTTACAAAGAAAACACTTACTTTATGAATTGTTTCCTTATATGACACTCCTAGCATACTAACATCTGTACCCGATTTCCCTTTAGCATATTCAAACTCAGCCTTCAAAATGGCAAATGAAGAACAGGAAACAAATAATCTACCATTATAATCCCCCCTGTTTTTAGATTGGAAATCAATAATATAAACATCTTCACCCATAATTCTACTCCCTCCAAATAAAGAGTAATTATATTTAGATGTCTTATATAAAAACTCCCAGCTCTCTTCACTACTCATCGATAGAAAATCATTACTTCTATTTATTTGCTTTGAAAAAAACCAACTACTCATAGAACTTTTATATTCTTCAACATTATAAGCTGTATCATTACCAATAGAGTCCTGCTTAAAATTAATCTTAGTGCTAAATACACCAGAAGCAACCTTCCAATATTCATTCTCCTTGGTATCTTTGAACAAACTACTAAATGTATTTTCTATTTCAGAATAGTCATCATTATCTTTTAATGAAATAATCTTAATTGCAGATACTTTAGTTCTATTTTTCCTCTCAACTTTGCTATTATTATTTGAGTATATATCACCATAAAAATCTGTATAAGAAAGTTGTTTTGCGGGAACGCTTCTCTCTATCATGTTGGCTGTATTATCATCCAACTGATCAAAAGAATTTTTTAATGGTTTTATTCTTAATTTTATTAAATCTGTAGCATACCTATTTCTAATAAACATACGTGATTTTAAAGGATTTGATTTATAATTCTTACTTCTATTTTGTAGTATTTTTTTAACAATAGCTTTTGCATCTATATCTTCACCATAAACTATAAAATCACTAATCGATATAATATTATTAACCATTAACACTACTGAATCCATTAATAAATTAGCAATTGTACATTTATACGATTTATATCCCACAAAATGAAAACTTACAGTATCTCTTATATCTAGAGTTGAAATATTAAGTAAATATTTACCATTCTCATTACTCACCGTTCCTTGATTTTTACTTATAACACCAATATTAGTAAAAGCTAAAGGCTTGTTGGTATTAGCATCAAAAACAAAACCACTAATCTCAGATCGTTCAGGAGAATCGATATTACTAATTTGCGAACTTATAATAGAGACAAAAAATAATGATATGAAAATTAGGATAAACTTATTCATTTCTATAATTAATTATTAAAATATTGAACGCAAATGTATTTATTAAGTTACTTCCTTCTTCAATTATTTTTTACATACCTTTGTTGTGTAGAATTAAAAATTACAGAAAATCATGACCGAAGAAAGAAAATGCCTTGAATGTGGAACCGAAATTTATGGTAGAATTGATAAGAAATTCTGCTCAGATCAATGTAGAAACACATTCAATAATAGAATGCAAGCACATCAGAATAAGTATATTCGTAAAGTGAATTATATCCTGCGGAAGAACCGTAGGATAATGGAAGCAATAATTACTAATACTGATAAAAATGTAAAAAGAGTGAAAAGAAGCACTATGCTTGACAAAGGTTTCAACTTTGACTATTATACAAATATATACTCCACAAAAAATAATAAGTACTATTATTTTAGTTACGAATATGGATATAATGTATTAGAGGATAACTATATAGCAATAGTAAAGCGAGATGAATATTTAAAATAAGTAGCTACTAAGAATTAACACTATAGTCTACTATATTGTTTTTATAAGCATAATTAACTAAAGCAACTACATTTTTAGATTTTGTTTTTATTAATAAATTCTTTCTATGTGTCTCTACAGTATAAATACTCAAATTCAGAATATCAGCAATTTCTTTAGAAGTAAAACCATCACAAATATGCTTAATTATACGTTGCTCTTTTTTTGATATTAGTATATCATCAAAATGTTTTTTATTATCAGCAATATTATCTAATATCTTTTTTACTTCAAAAGAGTAGTATCTCTCTCCAGTAAATACCTTATTTATAGTATTTACAAGTTCGGCATTATCACCACTTTTAAGCACATAACCATGCACCCCTATTTTTACAACTTCTTTAATTATAGCATTCCTATTATGCATGCTAAGCATAATTACTTTCACATTAGGGAATTTTTTTAGTATAATTTTTGCAGCTTTAAGCCCATCCATAACGGGCATATTAATATCCGACAAAACTATATCAACATCGTAATTTTCCAAACAATCCAACATTTCTATTCCATTGTGAGCCTTAGCCACAACACTAATATTATGTTCTCTTGTTAATAAAGAGATTAATCCATCAACAAAGATTTTATGATCATCAGCAATTAATACTTTTATCATTAGCAAGTTACGTAATACAATTTAATCCTGTAAAAAAATATTATAAGTAATAACAAAACTAACGTTTTATATTTAAGTACCAACAATAATCATTAATAAAAATAACAAAAGATACAATAAGACCACTTATTTAGAATTAATACAAATTATAATGAATAGATAACATTTAAAAAATTGTTTATATATTTACGCAATCAAATACTCAATTAAAGAAATTACATTATTAAACTATATTTTAAGATTTAACATATTATGAGCAAGAAGATTACGCCAGAAGCCACTTCACGAAGGAATTTCTTAAAAAAGTTTGGAATAAGTGTAGGTGGTGCTACTGCAGTAACAAGTTTAGGATTATTAAGCTCATGCGTTAGTGACGATGAGGAAAAAGTCCCTATGCTTACCACCGATGGTAAGGTAATTAACAGTGATAAAAGCACACTAAAATTAAATCTAAATGAGATGCAAAAGCGTTCTCGTGAGGGTTTATCTGGAAAGAAATTTGTAATGGTAATAGACTTGGCAAAATGTAAAAATGCACGAAAGTGCATGAGTGCTTGTCAAGGAGCTCACCATTTGAAGCCAGAACAGCATCATATTAATGTATTGCAAACAGAAAATGCTGAAGGAACAGGATTTTACTATCAACCAAAGCCATGTATGCAATGCGACAACCCTCCATGTACTAAAGTATGTCCAGTTGACGCTACTTTTAAACGTAAAGACGGCATTGTTCTAATTGACAATGAACGTTGTATAGGCTGTAGATTCTGTATTGCTGCTTGTCCGTATTCTGCCCGTGTATTCAATTGGTCTGAACCAAAATACTACGAAGGAGACGAAAATGCTATCTATGATATGGAGCTTAATGTACCTCAGAAAAAAGGTACTGTTTCTAAATGCTTATTTAGTGCTGACAGATTGCGTATAGGCAAACTACCTTATTGCGTATCGGCATGCCCTAATGGTACATACTGGTTTGGAGATGCTAATGAAGACGCTGTTACAAACGGTACTAGTAAAGAAACTGTTCGTTTAAGCAATCTATTAAGTGATAATGGTGCTTACACATTGCTTCCTGAATTGGGTACAAAGCCAAGTGTATATTATTTACCACCTAAAGATCGTATGTTTGAATATAAGGCTGGTGAATTAAACTATTTAGGAGAAGAAGAACCTAAAGGACATCGTAGTTAATATAAAAATAATAAAAATAATTCTTAAAAAAGACAAAAGAGATGTCAGAAAATAAGAAACAAAGTGATGAGGCTATAATGATGAAAATCCGAGAGGATATTCTTACGCCTATGACAAAATTTCCCTTAAGTTATAAAATATGGATTGGCTCACTGCTAACTATAATTGCGGTAGCAATATGGGGATATATTATTCAATTACAAAATGGACTTGGAGAAACAGGGATGCGTGATTATGTATCTTGGGGAGTATACATTGCCTCTTTTGTATTTTTTGTGGCAACGGCACTTGTTGGCATGCTAATATCTGCTGTTGTTGGCCTCGTTGGACAAAAATGGATAACTCCTATATCAAGGATTGCGGAAATGATTGCCCTAGCTTTTGCTATGGTAGCAGGAATAGCAATTGTTGCAGATATGGGTCGCCCAGATAGAATACTAAATTTATTTATGCATGGACGTTTTCAGTCACCTATTATTTGGGATGTTACTGTAGTTAACTTATATATTTTTATTAGTATTTTATTACTGTTTTTACCATTATTACCTGATTTAGGAATCATACGAAATCATATGAAAAAAGACCTTCCAAAATGGCAATGGAATCTTTATAATATCCTTTCACTTGGTTGGGTAGGAACTCCTGGACAATACAAAATTCTACATAGTACTATAAGAGTATTACTTATTCTTATTGTGCCTGTAGCAATGGCATTACATACTGTAACTTCATGGCTATCAGCACTAACACTTAGAGCTGGATGGGACAGTACTATCTTTGGACCTTATTATGTAACAGGCGCTTTTGTTGCTGGTTCTGGTGCCGTACTTGTTGCAATGTATTTTATCCGAAAGGCATATAAACTTGAGGATTATATAACAGATTTCCACTTCGATAAAATGGGAAAACTAATGGTTTTAGTAGGGCTTGTATACTTATATTTTAATATTAATGAGTTTATAGTACCAGGATACAAAATGAAAGCTGCGGATGCTGATCATATTCATACTTTATTCTCGTTACATGGAGAATATGGGGTAATGTTTTGGTTAACACAAATTTTCGGTTTACTATTACCAATAACACTTGGCTTATTTAAGCCTTTCCGCAAACCTTTTCCTATGATGTTAATTGGTATTGCAATTGTTATAGGAGCATGGTTTAAACGAGTAATTATTGTAGTTCCTACTATGATTCATGCTTATTTACCTATACAAAATGTTCCTGAAGAATTTCACCACTATTCCCCTACTGGACTAGAAATTACTGTTACATTAGGAATAATGGCCATGGGAATATTAATAGTTAGTATTCTTGTAAAACTATTCCCTGTAATACCTATGTGGGAAATAGCTGAAGAAAAAGGTGTTGACATTCATAAAGATTTATAATTAAGAGATAAAACAAGATAAAATGAACAAATTAATTAAAATATTAAGTTTTGTAAGCATTAGCCTCTTAATTTTGACTAATGTACAAGCCCAAGAATGGAACGTTTCAGCTGAGGAAAAAGCCATGGAACTTGGTGTTACTTTTACTGAAGAAATTCAAGATGCTGGAAATAGCATTTACAAAAAAAGCTGCAAAATGTGTCATGGAGATGTAACTATTGCTGCTAGTAATGATAGAGAATTACCCCTAGCACCAAATTTAGGAGCTACAGATTGGCAAAAGGCAAATACTGATGGAGAGATTTTCACGAAGATAACAAGTGGTAAAGGTGGTATGCCTCCTTTTTCAGGAAGTTTATCTGATGATGATAGATGGAAAATTGTTGCATTCATACGTTCAAATTATGATGCTTATATACCTCCTAATACCAATAAGGCTGCAGAGGCTCCCAAAGTAGAAAAATTTGCTGGCACAATTAAAGATATAGAAACTATATATAATGATGCTGCTCAAAGTTTTACTGTAAGAATTATTGCAATTGATGATAATGGACACCCAGCTAAAGCAAAGGGAGTAAAGGTTGATTTATTTGTTAAACGATATTTTGGAAATATGGCTTTATTTGAAGGAGAGCGTACAGATGAAAATGGAGAGATCGTAATTGAAGCAGGAAATCTTAAAGCTGATAATGAAGGTAATATATCTATAATTGCTCAAACAAGTGATAAATCTATTATTTCCAAAAAGAATATAACAATAAGCTATGCTCAAGAGTGGGAAAATCCAATTTTGGGTCGTAATATATGGGGTACTAGTGCTAGAACTCCAATATGGATGTTAGTTTCATACTTAGTATTTACTTTTGGAACTCTTTCTGTTTTAGGATGGGCAGTATTTCAGTTATTAAGAATTCATAACCTTCGTGAAAGGTAAATGATTTCTCATATGAACTTTTCAAAGCCCTAAATATGGATTATATTTAGGGCTTTCTTTTTATACCACTTTGCTTAACAATCTTAAATACACTTCATCATGATAAAAGTATTATACGCACCATTACAAGGCTATACCGATGCAATATATCGCACTCTTCACAATAAGCATTTTGGAGGTATTGACAAATACTATGCACCATATTTAAGATTTGAACCAAACAAAGAACCTAAAAAATCAGTAATTAATGATTTCCTTCCTAATAATAACAAACACATAGAGCTTATTCCTCAACTATTAGGAAAAGATATTAAATTATTTATAGACCATATTAAAAAACTTCAAGATTTAGGGTATTCTGAAGTTAACTGGAATTTGGCATGTCCTTACCCTATGGT
>JAGLDA010000182.1 GCA_023145955.1 Bacteroidales bacterium | reverse complement strand
CTATTAAGTTTGTGGTGAATTAATTTTGTTTTTAGTTAGCGAAGCCTTCTCTCAAAGCGAAGACCTCGCTAACTAAATTTAATTACTATATTTGCTAGCAGTTAACTTTCAAAATACAACTCATCATGAAACTATCTATTATAGTAATTCTGTTAATGCTAATTTCATCAAATGTCTTCCCAAGAACATATGCAGCTTCAATAAGTTATAAGCAAGTACAATCCTTAACTTATGAATTTAACCTTTTAGTTTATCAGGATACAATTAATATTTGGACGTCTGTTAATATTGAAATTAATGGTAGTTATATAACTTTAAATGAACAATCTGTAAATATTATTGATGATGTAGCTATAGTGAGCTATACTGGGAATCATACTTTTGCTTCCAGTGGTAGTTATACAATCCTAGCTGATTTGGGAAATAGAGAAGGTGGTATATGGAATATTCCCAACTCAATAAATGTGCTGATGGGAATAAAAGCAGAAATTACTGTGGGTTCATATACTCCAAATAATTCTGCTTATGATAGTATAGCTTTAATAGATACCGTATTAGTTGACTCTGTTCTTATGGTAGATTTATCAATGAATGATTCTGACAATGATTCGCTATCGTATACCTTACTTCATTGTAGGAATGATGATGGATTCTTTGTTAATGGATATTCTTTTCCTGATCAATACCCAGATTTTCAACTCGATAGTATAACTGGTATTTTGCTATGGGATTCGCCTTCAATTGAGTATGCTCGATATAGTATTCTGCTGTCAGTAGAGGAATGGCGAGCAGGGATTATGATATCTCGAACCGAGCATGAGCGTTATATTATTATTAAAGGACATAGTGGTATTAATACCAAGGAGAATAGTGTAATTTTGGGAATAGATATATTTCCAAATCCTTCTAGTGAGAGCCTTCAAATAAGCACCAAATTGAATATTAGCAATGCTAATTATCAAATTAATAATGTAATAGGGAAGAGTATAAAGAAAGGGCAACTGAAGGATAATGATGAGCATATTTATTTGAAAGATTTCAAGCCAGGGGTTTATATCCTAAGTATAATAGTAGAGTCTAAAAAGTACTCACAAAAGTTCATTATTCAATAATAATTAGATTTATTAAGCGAAGTATTCACTCAAAGCCTACTATACTATATTTGCTATTGCAAAGTGCAATAAATAATCATTCTAAATAAAGAATAATTCCTGCCAATGTTGCTGCAACTTATTAGTAATTAAATACTAACATTTAAATAATTTGCTTAAAAATATTAATCCACAAAAAATTCTGACCCTACCTCATTTGTAAACTGACATATCTCACGGAATGGGTGTCCCCTCTAAGCCTTATAAAATTATTTTTGCATTGTTAAATTAAATTTCTAACAATCGTCACATGAACACTTCTTCTTTATCGGTAAGTAAGTTTCTGTACAACTGGCTTTTAATGTTCGTTGTTTGGCTGGGTTTCACCACTTCGTTGGCTCCCGCAGAACTTATTACTGGGGCTATTGTAAGCCTAATTGTAGTTGTTATGACTGCAAAATACCTAAATTGTTGTGGCTTGGATATATTTCTTCCCAACAAGCTCTTTTATATTTCAAAATATATTGGAGTATTTTCTGTAGCCCTTATTAAGTCAAATATTGATGTAGCTAAGAGAGTTCTATCGCCAAATTTACCTATTAACCCAGGTATTGTAGAGATAGAGACTAAGCTTACCAATGAATTTGCAAAAATGGTTCTTGCTAATACTATTACACTTACTCCAGGTACTTTAAGTGTGGATATGATTGGTAGTACATATTATATCCACTGGATAGATGTTACTACCGAAGATCCTATAGAGGCTCAGAAAGAGATTGCAAAGCAATTCGAAGATATTTTATTAAAGATATTTAAATAAAAATAATGGATATGAACATAGTTTTTTATATCACTTTTGGTTTAATGCTCCTAGCAATTATCATAAGTTTAGCACGATTTGTAAAAGGGCCTAGCTCTGCCGATCGTGTTGTTGCTCTTGATACTATGAGCATTATTGCCACAGCGGCTTTTGCCCTGATGGCTTTAGTTTTCGATAGATATATTTATATCGATGTAGCATTAATTTACGCAGTACTTGGCTTTATTGGAGTTATTGTTATTGCAAGATATTTGGAGGGCGCACTATGATGGAAATATTAGAATATATAGGTTTAGCCATGGTGCTAATTGGAGGATTATTCCTTTTTTTAGGTGCTTTAGGTATTTATCGTATGCCTGATGTATATAACCGATTACAGGCAGGAACAAAGGCATCTACCATGGGAGCAATGAGTGTTATTATGGGAGTTGGGTTTATTGAGCCTGACTGGTTTTTTAAATCATTGATAATAGTTGTTTTTATCGCAATAGCAAATCCATTGAGTTCGCATGCTCTAGCACGTGGTGCATATAGAGCTAGCCTTACTCCTTTTATGAAGAAAAAGATGGATGCTTACGAAAAAGAATTTCAACAAAAAAAGGAGGACTAAGATATGGAACTATTTTTAATATCAGTAATTATTCTAGCTGTATTATTACTTGCTGTAGCAGTATATGCAGTTATGCAAAAGGATTTACTTTATGCAACCATAGCCACAGGAATTATAAGTCTTATACTTTCTGTATTGTTTTTTCTATTGCAAGCACCAGATGTTGCCCTTACTGAGGCCGCAATTGGCATTGCTTTAACTACTATTATATTTGTGATTACAATCAGAAATACCAGTAGAAGAGAAGATGAGATTTTAATAACTCAGGAATCTGAGGCTTCAAAGATAGATGATAAGGTAAAAGCCAATATGTAGTAATTGGCGAGTTATTCTGCCTGCTTATGGCAGAAGGATATCACTTAATTAATATAATTTAGACAAGTGACTCATATGACCATTAAAAATTTATATATATGAAAAAACTATTAGTACTTCTTTTATTGGCAGTAGTGGGATACTCACTTTATAAGCCTCTCTCTCAAGTGGAGTTTGGCGCTGATAGAATTGGAGATATCGAAAACCCAACCACTGTTGGGGCTTATTATTTAAGCCATACTCCTAGCGATCTTTCTGTTGCAAATGTTATTACTGCAATTGTAGTAAACTATAGAGGGTTTGATACCCTTGGCGAGGTATCGGTACTTTTTCTTGCCGCTACTGGTATAGGTAGTATTCTTTATCGCCGTAGAAAAGAAGGTGAACATTCAGAAACAATTACTCAGCCTAGTTCGCAATTATTGCAAGCTGGTGCTAAACTTATATACCCAGCAATTCTTGTGCTTGGTGCTTATGTGTTTATTCACGGACACCTTACTCCTGGTGGAGGTTTTCAAGGAGGCGCTATTATAGCCACTGGATTTCTTCTTATGATGATGTCGTATAAAGATTTTCATATGAATCACACCGTACTTACATGGGTAGAGTCTCTTGCCGGAATCACATTTGTTTCTGTAGGAATAGGTGGGCTTATTGTCGGTAAAACTTTCTTAGAAAACTTCCTTGCAATAGGTACTTTAAACGACTTATTCTCAGGAGGAATTATTCCAATAATTTATATTGCTGTTGGATTTAAAGTTGCGGCTGAATTAGCAGGCGTTCTCGACACTTTATTAAGTATTAAAGAAAAATAAGAGATATGGAAAATATAGATATTAACCAAATTTTAGGTATAGCGGTGTTTGGCGCATCAATTGGCCTTATCCTTATAGGATTATATGCTGTACTTATGAAAAAGCATCTTATCAAAATAGTGATAGGCCTTTCAATTATTGACGCAGGTATTCACCTTCTTTTTATCGCAATAGGATATATAAGTAATGGTACATCACCTATTTTTTCAGAAAAAGGAATTAGCCTCGTAAGTGAAGGAACAAAAATGGTGGATCCGGTGCCGCAAGCACTTGTACTTACTGCCATTGTTATTGGTTTTGGTGTTACAGCGGTAGCGCTTTCGTTAGTAATTCGCCTATACCGTCATCACAAAACTGCTCGTATTGACCAAATAAAGACATTGAAATGGTAGTAAGTCCTGTACATTTTATCGCAGTGCCGCTATTGGCGGCCTTTCTGATGCCTATTTTGGCAAAAGTAAATAAAGATCTTCTGAGAATAGTTCCTGGAATAGTCCTTACATACCTAGGATATGTTTCCGTGGTGCTTATGAATAGAGTTGCCACCGAGGGTACTATTATCGAAATATTATCCGGTTGGGATGCTCCTTGGGGTATTAACCTCGTTTATACGCCTTTTACGGGATTCCTTGCTTCTATTATGATTGCAATGTCGTTCATAATTTGGCTGTATAGCTTTAAGTTTAAGCAAGTAGATAATCAACCTGCACTTAAATACTATATTTTGCAACTGATGCTAACTACGGGTTCTGTTGGACTTGTACTTACTGGTGATATTTTCAACTTCTTTGTATTTATGGAAATTATCGCTCTTTCATCTTATGCTCTTACTGCCTTCTATCGTGATAGAAATGGTGCCGAGGCTGCTTTTAAATATCTTTTGATAGGAGCGTTTGCTTCTACTCTGATATTATTAGGAATCGTACTATTATACTCACAAGTAGGAACTCTAAATATGGCAGAAATTGCCGTAAGAATGCATGATGTGCCTACTCCTATGAAATTAAGTATTCTTATTCTTTTTATTGTAGGTATTGGTATTGAGGCCGAAATGTTTCCTCTTAATGGATGGGCTCCTGATGCATATTCGCAAGCGCCAAGCCCTGTGGGAGTTGCCTTTGCTGCTTTAGTGGTTAAAGCCGGTGTTTATGGTCTTATTCGTATCGTTTATACTATGTTCGACCTTGA
>JAGLDA010000181.1 GCA_023145955.1 Bacteroidales bacterium | reverse complement strand
CATCTTGCCCGCAGATTTTAGTATAAAAACTAACTACGGTCTGGAAGACCGTGTTACAGTTAAACTAATGGTAGAACTTCTGCTACTGTAAAGGTGCTTCCGCCAACAAAGATCAAATCTTGTTTTTGAGCATTTTTCTTTGCTGCTACAAAAGCTAGGTTTATACTTTTATATATCTCACCATTTAATGATTGCATATTTGCTTTCTGAGCAAGAATACTTGCATCTAATCCACGAGGGATATCTGCCTTGCAGAAATAATATACAGCATCCCTAGGCAATAACGCCAGCACACTTTCAATATCCTTATCATTCACCATTCCCAAAATAAAATGCAATTTTTCAAATTTTTCTTGTGTTAGTTGTTCCATAGAATAAGTGAGTCCATCAACATTGTGTCCAGTATCAAGAATAATTTTAGGATTCTGAGAAACAATTTGCCATCTACCAGCAAAATCGGTATTTTTTATAGTATTAGCAACACCTGATAGAATTAGCTCTTGGTTTAGCTGCCATTTTTCAGACAAGTGAACCAAAGCTGCCAATGCCGTACGAAGGTTATAGGATTGATAATTCGCCTTTAAAGGAAACTCTATTTTCTCAAATAATTCCTCATTTACCACAGCCATATAATTCTCTGTGTTATCATTATAAAAAAGTTTTGCAATATCACCTGCATAGTATAAAGGAGCATTGTTTTTATTGGCAAACTTCATAAATACAGGAGTAGTTTCTTCCTGCCTTTCGCCAATTATTACGGGAATATTTTTTTTGATAATCCCTGCTTTCTCAACAGCAATTTCAGCAATAGTATTTCCCAAAAAAGCCGTATGGTCAAGTCCTATATTGGTAATAATACTTAGAATGGAATTCACAACATTGGTAGAATCTAATCTCCCACCCATTCCTGTTTCCATAATAACTATATCCACCTCTTGCTGAGCAAAATACTCTACTGCCATAGCAAAAGTTATTTCAAAGAAACTAGGCCCAATTTTAGAGAATTTATCCTTATAAATATCTACAAAATCAACCACAAAATCCTCACTTACCATTTGCCCATTTATACGAATTCTTTCTCTAAAATCTACCAAATGTGGTGACGTATAAAGGCCAGTTTTATACCCATGCTCTTGAAATACCGACGCCAAAATATTAGCAGTACTACCCTTTCCGTTAGTACCTGCAATATGTATGCTTGGAAACTTTTTCTCAGGATTACCAAGCATTCTGCAAAGTGCCAAAGTACTATCCAAATTTGATTTATAAGCAGCAGCTCCTACCCTTTGAAACATTGGCAATTGGGTAAAAAGGTAGTCCATAGATTGTTGGTATGTCATTGCTTTTTCTATTTATCTATTTTTATCCTAATAGGATTAAGTTAATTTTATTACTGATCGATACTACTGAGTTTATTGTGGGTTATATAATTTTTTATCTATTAATGCAATTTAATAATTTAATCCATCCACATAGCCAACTAGACCGATTACACTATGTTCAAAGGTATACATATTTTCAATTGTTTTACCACCTATTATTCTTTTCACCTCACAGGTATACATATCTACTAATTGAAAAATACAATAATTAGCAGAGTCCTTTGACAATAATCTTGAGGAATTAGTTTTGAATTGGTAGGATTACCACACTATGCTACCGAAGGAAATATCTCAACTAATATTTTTTTTGTTTTATGCAAGCTATAGCCCAAACTAAAGTGTTCTTGATCAATCATATTTTTATTTCAATATTTTCAAATATAATTCGGCATTTAAAAACCTATAATTAACATCTATTTAAAATAATCAACTTTGATGAATCTACAAAGCAGCTTAACAATAATAGCCATATGCGCAGCTTATGGCTAACAAATATACTATAAACAGGAACTCTGTAAGAGTTCAATAAACAGTAATAAATGAGCCCATAGGTAGTTCAACTCTTACAGAGTTGCCTATAGTATTCACACAGCAACCATAGCTTTCAGCTATGATTATTTATATTTATCCACCTTTAACGGATTTTGTTTTTTATGAAATATATTTTCTATCTTTGGGTACTACAGGATTTAGAGTGGTAGCTTTAAGTTATAAATATAAAAACATAACTCTAAATACATGTTTACTAATGAATTAAGCGTTTATTGACTCATAGTCTCAAGTGAACGCGCTTATTACATGTATTATGTCACCCTTTCAGGGTTTTATGTAGTTTAGATATTATATTATTATAATACTTTCATCCCTTCGGGATT
>JAGLDA010000180.1 GCA_023145955.1 Bacteroidales bacterium | reverse complement strand
AAAAAACGTTTAGGATTATCTCAGGATGTAAAGGAAGATCCTTATAAGAACTCTAATAGATATACAGTTGGAAGTTATCCGTCTTATGGAGAAGCTGCTCAAAATAAAGCCTTATCTAAAGTAAAAGGCGCATATGTTGTTATATTTGTAGATGGTAAATATGTAGGTGGCTTAGCTAAGGTTAATAAAGACGTAATGGATCAGGATGGAATATATGAAACAGGTCTTACTTATAAGGTGCAAATTGCCGCAGCTAAAGGACGTCCATATCCAATATCTAGACTGGCTTATAAATATGGCTTAAAGGAGAATGAAATAACTGAAGATGAATTTGCAGGATGGTTCCAGTATTCGTTTGGTAAGTTTAGGAATGCTGAAGATGCTAAACCTGCTCTAAAGAGTATTCAGAATAAGATACCTAAAGCTCATATTATTAAATTTAATAATGGTAATAGATGATAATATTTTTTAAATAGCATAAAGGTCTATTAAATATAGGGTTTTATGTTATTTATGAAAAAAATATAAATATTGAAAATATTAAATTCTTAAAGTTTTTTTTATTCAATAAGAATTGGTATTTTTGCAAACTATATTTAGTACAGTTTTTAAAATAAATTAATATAAACAATAATTTTAAATAAATTAGAATGCGTAATTTCAAAACATTATTAGTGATTATGTTAGCTCTTGTAGTAGCTAGCTGTGGTAGTTTAAAATTACCAAGTCCGTATCATGTAACACCAAGTCCTCTTATAAATAAGGGTGGTAAAGTTACATTTACTATTAATGACACTATTCCTCCAAAGGGGTTTCCTACTAAGGAAATTGTAAAACTTGAGCCATATTTAAAATATGAAGGTGGAAGTTTAGCACTTAAGCCAATGATGCTTAAAGGTCAAAAAGCTGAAGGAGAAGGTACTGTTATTAATTATAAAGAAGGAGCTCCTTTAACTTATACTGATGTTTTTGATTATAAGCCAGAAATGAAGGTTTCTGAATTATGGGTTAAAGTTACTTCATTAAAAGGTGGAAAAGAAACTCCAATTTCTGATGTTAAAATAGCAGATGGTATCGTTGTTACATCTTCTCGTGTAGGAAAAGGTGAAAATGTTGCTATTGCAGAACATACTTATGAAAAAGAAACTATTATTAACACTTCTGCTAAGCTATATTTTGATTACAATAAATCAAATTTAAACAATGGGCTTAAGCTTAATAAGGATTCTAAAAAAGAGATGGATTCTTTAAGAGAATTTATAGGTCTTAACTGGAAAATTAAAGATGTAACTATTGATGCATGGGCTTCTCCAGAAGGAGAACTAAGTCTTAATCAAGAGCTTTCAGATGATCGTGGTGCTACAGCTAAAAAATTCATAGAGAAAGAGATTAAGAGAAACTCTGATAATAAAGAAGAATATAACGTAAATGTATCTGCTAAAGGTGCTGATTACGATGGATTCATGGATGCACTTAATGCATCTGATATTGCTGATAAAAATAAGATTGCAAACGTTATCAAGTCTCAAGTAAATAAATCAGAGCGCGAACAACAAATTCGCAATATGACTGTAATTTATAAGGAGATTGAAGATATGCTTGCTGTTCTTCGTAGAGCTGAAATATCAGTAAATTGCTACCAACCAAAGAAAACTGATGAAGAGATTGCTAGATTATCTACTTCAAGCCCTGATTCATTAACAGTAAAAGAGTTATTATACTCTGCTACTATGACGGAAGATGTAGATACAAAATTAAGTATTTATGAAGCTGCAATAGCTAAAAATGATAAGTGTTGGAGAGCATATAATAATGCTGCTGCAATATATATCAATAAAGGTGATGTAGATAAAGCATCTAATTACATAGAAAAAGCAAATGCTATTAAAGCAGGACAAGGTTCTGTTGAAAATAATATGGGTATTTTAGCTGCATGGAATAAGGATTACGATGCTGCAAAGAAACATTATGATGCTGCTAGTTCTGCAGGTGTTGATGTTACTTACAACATGGGTGTGCTTAAAATGATAGATGGTGATTATGCTGGTGCTGAAGCTGCTTTTGCTACTAAAAGTTGTGATTACAACCTTGCACTTGCTCAGTTATCAGAAGGTAAAACTTCTGAAGCTACAAAGACTTTAGATTGTGCTGAGAAAACTGGAGAAGTTTATTATCTTCTTGCTGTAATTGGTGCTCGTACTAATAATAATACAATGGCTATTGATAATTTAAAGAATGCTATTGATGCAGTACCTGCTTATAAGAGCGAAGCAGCTAGCGATATGGAATTTTTGAACTTAAAATCAAACACTGATTTTATGGCCTTAATTAAGTAATATTCTTTATAAAATATATTAAGAAGCCTCTATTTTAAAATAGAGGCTTTTTTTTTTGCTTTTGAATTTATTTTTTGATTAACTTTATGGCAAATTAAGCTTAAAGCCTATGTTACACAAAATTGATATTAGTAAGGTTCTTTTTTTAGATATAGAAACAGTTCCAATTTCACCTTCTTATGATGATTTGAATGAAAGATTTAAATTGTTATGGGATAAGAAAGTCTCTAATTTAATTAAGAATGAAGACGATACTCCTCAATCTTTTTATCCTCGGGCCGGAATATATTCTGAATTTGGTAAAATTATCTGTATTTCAGTTGCCTATTTTAATAATAATAAATTGCGAGTGAAGTCATTTTATGGTGATGATGAATCTATTCTTTTACTCGAATTTAAAGAATTGTTGGATAAATATTTTTCTGATGACTCACATTTTCTTTGTGGCCATAATGCTAAGGAGTTTGATTTTCCTTATATAGCAAGAAGAATGCTAATAAATAAAATAAAGATTCCTAAGATACTTAATACTGCTGGAATGAAGCCTTGGGAGGTTAGGCATCTTGATACTATGCAGCTATGGAAATTTGGTGATTATAAGCATTATACATCATTAGATTTGTTAACAGCAATATTTGATATTCCTACGCCTAAAGATGATATATCAGGAGCAGATGTATGGAAAGTGTATTGGAAAGATAATGATTTGGAAAGAATAAAAATTTATTGTGAGAAAGATACAATAACTGTTGTTAGACTATTTCAAGCATTTAGGATGGAAGATTGGATTCAGGAAGAAAATATTGTGTTTATATAAAAAAAAGGAAGCTTTGAATGGCTTCCTTTTTTTTCATAGTTTTTTGATTATTCAGCTATAACTCCAGCTTTATTAATCATGAATGCTACAGCATTAACAATATCTTCATCAGTAATAGAAGCAATACCTCCCTTTGCAGGCATAGTTCCATAATCACCAGTAAATCCTATTATTGCATTACTGTTTAAAGTTTCAAAACCTTTAGCAGCACTAATTTCCCAACGTTCTTTATTGTCAAGCTTAGCAGCGCCTGCTACAGCACCGTCATGACATGCAAAGCAAGATTTTTTGTATATTTCTTCTCCTTTGGTTAAATCAACTGTAGATAAAGCTTCTTCTTTTACTTCTGTTTCTGGCTCTTCAGCAACAGGTGCAACTTCTTCTTTTTTAATCTCTTCTTTCACTTCTTCTTTAGCAGTATCGTTGCCACAGCTTACGAAAAATATTGAAGCTGAAAGTACAATTGCTGATAATAGTCCTAATCTTTTCATATGATTTGTGTTTTGTTTAAATAATTATTTATAAAGCAAAGATAATATATATGAGTTAAATATTTACAAAAATATAATGTTTTAAATTTGTGAATATCTCTATGCCTTTTTGTTATTTTAGTAACACATATCACACTTTTAAGTCATAGTTTATTATTATCTTTGAGTATTCAAATACCTAAATAATATATTATGAGTATAAAGAGACGAGAATTCATAAAAGGTTCGGCAGTAGCCGCTGTAGCTACAGCTATAGGCATTGGTATTCCAAAGGCCTCCAAAGCAGCAGCCTCCAAAGTTGAGCAAGAGTGGAAATGGGATAAGGCAGTATGTAGATTTTGCGGAACAGGATGTGGAATTATGATAGCCACAAAGGATGATAAAATAGTAGCTGTAAAGGGAGACCCTGCAGCTCCTGTTAATCGTGGATTGAATTGCATAAAAGGATATTTTAACGCAAAAATAATGTACGGTGCTGACCGTCTTCAAACACCACTTATGCGTGTTGACTCTAATGGAAATTTCACTAAAAATGGAAGTTTTAAGCCAATCAGTTGGAAGCGGGCTTTTGATGAAATGGAAGTGCAAATTAAAAAATCACTTAAAGAATTAGGACCAACAGGTATTGGTGTATTTGGTTCTGGACAATATACTGTTCAAGAGGGTTATGCTGCAGTTAAGCTTATAAAAGCTGGATTTAGGTCTAATAATATTGATCCAAATGCTAGGCATTGTATGGCATCTGCTGTTGCAGGCTTTATTCAAACTTTTGGTATAGATGAACCATCTGGTAGTTACGATGATATTGAATTGACAGATACTATTATTACCTGGGGCGCAAATATGTCTGAAATGCACCCTATTTTATGGTCTCGTGTTACAGATAGAAAATTGACTAATCCTGATAGAGTTAAAGTTGTAAACTTAACTACATTTACTAATAGAACATCTGATCTTGCTGATAC
>JAGLDA010000018.1 GCA_023145955.1 Bacteroidales bacterium | reverse complement strand
GGCCTTCGCTTTGAGAGAAGGCCTTGCTATCTAATAACTAAAATAAATCCCTGCATTCAAGTTAATATTAAAATACTGCTCTTTGGGATTTTGCGCTACGAAAATTACTTATAAACCTTTTCTATAGATTCCCAAATAACCTCAGCGGTATTATCCCAAGAGAATAATTTTGCACGCTCTTTACCTTTTTCAATTAGTGAGTTTCTAAATGATGATTGAGATTCAACCTTATGCATTGCAGCTGCAATATCCTTATAATCAAAAGGATTGATAAGGACGGCTGCATCGTCAGCAACCTCAGGCATGGAAGTTACATTGGAAGTTATAACCGCTGTTTCGGCCTTAAAAGCTTCAACAATAGGGATTCCAAAACCCTCAAAATACGATACATATGTTAAAGCTATGGCCGAAGCTAAAACTCTATTTAGCTCAATACTGCTCAAATGTCCTGTGAAAACCACATCACCTTTGAAATTCATATCTTCGTATGCATTACGTATTGGCTTAGTCCACCATTGCTTACTGCCAACAATCACAAGTTTTGCATTTCCACTATTTGTATTTTTATAAAAATCGAATGCTTTGAATAGACCAACAAGATTTTTTCGAGGGTGTAGAGCTCCCACAAAAACAAAATAATCTTCTCCTGCAGTATATTTTTTCTTTACTTCAACTTTAACAACATCACTTACAGGAAAATAATCATCCTTAACACCATTATACGCCACATCGATAATATCATTATCAATACCATATAACTTATGTATGTCAGATTTTGAATATTCAGAAACAGTAATAATACGCTTAGCCTTACGAGCAAATTTAGGGAAGAAATATTTATAATACCACAAATCAACCTTTGGCATATCCTTGGGGTAAAATTCAAAATTAAGATCGTGGAGCACTGCTATTGAAGGCACTTTGGTAGTTAACGATAAATACCCATCGGTGGATAGAAACACATCTGCCTTATATTTTTTTAAAATCCTAGTAACAGATAGCTCAAACCAAATCATATATAATAATGGATGCCTAGCTTGTGGCGCTATCACCACAGGAGTAACATTATCGCTAAAGATAAACTCCTCACTATAGGGCCTATCAAAAATAAAGATAAACTCGTGCTCTGGGTGAGCAATAGTCATACGTTTAAGACTTTCGTACGAAAACCAGCCAATACCCTCGAGTTTGTCTTTTAATAATAACCTTGTGTTTACTGCTATTCTCAAATTGTGCGTTTGCTATTGTAAATATTAAGATTGCAAAGGTAGGTTTTTTATTAGTTCGGTTTTCAGCTGTCCGTTTCAGTCGGTAGTCCTGATAGTTATCTGAATCAGCCCTTATTTCTTTACAAACTTACCACTAAAATGCCTACCTGTACGAGTAGCACCTTCTACAGCATATACTCCTGGGCTTAATTTCCTTATATCAATTCGAGTTTGCCCAGTATTTATATTTATTTTCGAAATATGCTTGCCAGTAATATCAACAATACTCAACTCAGCAATAAGCTCAGAGCCAAATGTACTAATATTGATGTAATCGCTAGTTGGATTTGGATAAATATTGATTTTGGATATTGGTATTTTTATATTTTTCGTCCAAGTGGTGGTGCCATTGGAGTCTACTTTGAGTATAAAAATATCTCTTTTATAATTATGGTTAATAGTATCATTAAATGTACCTACACATATACAACCAAAATCCGAAGTTACTATAATACTGTATGCATGAAAATACACACTTTTATCAATATATTTAATCCACTTTAAACTTAAACTTTCATTTAATTTACCAATTAATATTTGTGAAGGCTCTCCTGTACCAACAAAAGGACTAGAAGGGGTAAACCTAGATGTGCCAATAAAAAAAATATCACTACCATTTTTTGAGAGAGCCTTTTGATAAGCAGGAATAGATATCTCACTACTTTTACCAAATTGTTTAGATATAAGAACATTACCTAGAGTATCAATCTTAGACACAAACAAATGATTACTATCTAATCGTCTAGTAGTAATAATAATATTTGAATCAGAAGTATAAATAGGTGAAAAAATATCATATAGGTCATTACTGATATCCACGGTATCAATAATATTTAATGACGAGTCCATTGTGATTATACACCCCAAGGCATTACCTGCAAAATGAGTAACAAATAACCTATATTTATTATTACTAATCAATACTCCAGACCCTCGATCTAAGGAACTAGTATTTGAGAAAAATATTGAATTTAACGAATCACCATTGTTTGATATCTTGTAAATAAAAGACGATAGATTTATTTGCTGATCAAGAGTATTAACGCTACCAGAGATAACATAATTACCTTTTAAATCAATATCAATATTATATCTGTCTATATATGTATTATCCGGAATATGTAAATCTTTTTCAATAATAACATTTAACGATGTGTCTAACTTAGTGAATCTAAGCATGCTAACGCTATCACTATAACTATAGGAAGATTGAAAGACATCTATATTGTTTTCATGCTTTTTTATTCTACAAGCTACCCCATTTTTTAATTCCATTACTTTCTCAACAGCACCGTTTTTGTTAACTTTAATAATATAACCCATAGTTTTATTACTATCTAAAATACTACCAGATACGATATAAAAATTTGGAAATTCAATAACATCACTTCCGCGTTTATCTTCGTTTGAAGAAATGACCTTATAGAAACCTGAGTCCGCGTTAGCAACTATGTTTACCATAAGTATAGTTATTATCAATATTATTTTCATTATAAAAAACTTTATCATAAAGGATACTAAGCATAATACCTAGCACCCTTAATTAGTTGTATTTATTTTGAGTCATTTAATAACCCATTCAAGAAATTCTATTACTACAATTATACATATTTCTTTATTAAATAACTTTACTTAATCAGTAGGGTTAACAGGCATTCCTGTTTGATGTTTACCATAAGTTATTTCTGTCCAATGTATCATTACCCACCAATCGTAATTATCTGGGGGATTAGTTAATCCATGCGCCCAATCATCCTGCACTTCGTATACTATTGGACTAACATTACTTGGTTGGTATTGTTGTGCAATTGTAGGAATATAATTAGAATATACATATAATTCGGCTCCGCTCATACAATGATGTATCAATGTTTGTTGTTGAATGTCTTCAAAAAGCATATGGCTACCCCAAATATTACTAGACGTAGGAACATCGTGCGGCATAATTCTAAAAGATGTAGAGACATTAGTATAATAATCAAATGGGTTATACGAATTATTATTAAATGGGTTTGGTGGATTTGGTCCATTATTATTATATTCTATTAAATCTGCAGCATCTATTCCAACATTATTTCCATTACACTGACCCATTGCTAACCCCCAATACCAATTAGTAAATGAGACTTCTCTCACAATTCCATATATGATTCTCGTATTTATTAGTCCGTTTTTTATACTAATAACATCTGAAACAACAAAGAACTTATTATCGCTTTCAATTTCATCATACGTTGTCGAAATCTTAATGGAAATTTCATCAAATGACTTCTGAATATTAACAATATTGAATAATTCCAATCCTATTATTTGATTAATTGTAGAATCTATTATAGAATTATATTTATACTCAACTTCACTATAATACTGATATTTATATGCATACTTATAATTCAAAGCAGCCTCAATATACCAAACAGCACTATCATTTTCATAATTCCATTCTTTAGCTTGAGCATACTCAGGATTCTCGCGCACAATATCCATTTTATCAATAAACATCAGCACCTTAGTCTCTGTATTATCCCCCTCTCTCATTATTGATTTATTAGCTGTAACCTCCTGTTTTATTGTTAGTTCTATACTATCCTTCTTACAGGATTGTATTGCTATAGCCATTATAATAAAAGCTATTGCTATTGTAATTTTCTTATTCATTTTCTCTGTTTTAATAAATTCATAATCGATTTTATTCTATCTCCCTTAACTCTTCTCATTGTACTGGAATTCGTTTCAGCCACCCTAAAATAACAATTAGGATGGCATTGGTAGTACAAATTTATTAAACCCTAGAAAAAATATACTTTTTGACTTAGGCGTTCGACCTTTTAACAAAAAGTGAAAGCTTACTAAAACTATAAATAATAACCAAACTACTAATACATATAAAGCACTATGCCCCCCCTGTTACGGACAATAGTATTAATTTTATTCTGTATATCTAATAAGGAAAATATCATTTATTAGTACTTTGTTTAGTTCTATATTGTATTGCAATGATAGTAAATATTGTGATATGATTAATCGGCTTTTAGTTGGCAGTTCTCAGTTTTTCAGTTTGCATTTGACAGGCGCAATTCTTAAAAACTGTGAAATCCCTAAATGTAGGTATCTATAATTCAAATTAAATACTACTTTTGCGTATTATATAAAAATAGCAATTATAAGAATATCATAAAAATATATGGTTCTACAGAGTTTCGTATGGGTTTTTAATAATAATACAATTAATATATTTGAATTATAATTTTATCAGTAATCGGTAATCGGTAAACAGTATTCTACAATTAGCAGTCAACACTATTAATACAGATTACTGACCCACTGTTTACGGATTACGTTTATAAGATTCATTATGTAAACAGGAATTTATAGAACCCACAACAAATACAGTAGTGCCCAAAACACATAATAATAAATGATTGAATTTTTTCAGAAATATCACAAATGGGTTAGCCTAGTATTTGCGCTCATCATCATACTGTTTTCCGTATCTGGAATAATTCTAAATCATAGGAGGATGTTTTCAAGCATCTCTGTTGATAGGAGTATCATGCCTGCCGAGTTTGCAATAAAAAATTGGAATAATGCTGCGGTAAAGTCAACATTAAAATTAAAAGATAACAGCATATTAATATACGGGAATATTGGAATTTGGAAAACAGACAGCACCTTTACAACTTATACCGACTTTAATAATGGTTTTGCAAAAGGTATTGATAAAAAGAAAATCTGTTCGCTATTTGAAAGCTCTGATGGTAGTCTTTTTGCAGGCACTTTTTTTGGTTTATATAAGTATAATTTCAGTGAGAACAAATGGAATTACATAAAACTCCCTACTCATGAGCGCCGTATTTCTGATATTATAGAAAAAGACAATAAGATATTAATTCTTACTCGCTCACATTTAATAGAGAGCAATATGGCCTTAACTAGCTTTATAGTTAACGAACTACCTCCACCTGAGGGTTACGATAATAAGATAAGCCTATTTAAAACATTATGGACAATTCATAGTGGAGAAATCTATGGAGTAGCAGGAAAAATATTTGTTGATTTAATGGGTCTTGTACTTATTTTCCTAACAATTACTGGTATTATTATTTTTATAAATAAGAAGCGATTAATAAAAAGAGCTCGTGCCAGAAAAGAGGTATTAACAATAGTAAACAATAACAAATGGAATTTGAAATGGCATAATAAGATTGGTTGGATTACAACATTTTTCCTAATTATTACCACTTTGACAGGAATATTTCTTCGTCCACCATTATTAATTCCCATTGCAGACGTAAAGGTTGGCAAGATACCCGGCACTGAATTAGCTTCCTCCAATGCTTGGTTTGATAAACTAAGGAGAATAATATATGATGAAGAAAAAGACCGGTTCATAATAGCCACCTTGGAAGGCATTTATTATTCTGATGATAATTTCAGTAGTGAACTTAAGACTTTCGAAATTCAGCCTCCAGCATCAATAATGGGAGTAAATGAATTTCATAAAATAGCCTCCAACACATATATGGTAGGTTCTTTTGAGGGCCTCTTTACATGGAATCCAAAGAGCGGAGAAATTATCGATTATATAAAAAAGGAAGCCTATAAAAAGCCTGAAACCAGAGGTGCACCAATTGGTGAGTACCTTATTACAGCATATTCTAACGATTATATGCATGGTGAAGTTGCGTTTTGCTATAATAAGGGGGCAATTAGTCTTTCTAAAGAAAAGGCATTCCCTTTACCTCCACAAAATATTCTTGACTATGCCAAAATATCATTATGGAATGTAGCTTTGGAAGTTCACACAGGCAGAATTTACCAGTTCTTTTTGGGGATATTCTATATTTTTGTAGTACCTATTTCTGGATTTGCAATTCTATTTATACTAATATCAGGCTTTACTCTTTGGTGGAAGCTTCATAGAAATTAGTATTCGAAAATATATTTCTAAATTGATATAACTACTTTTTCTTCACATAAATAGAAGGGGTGGTAATTATATTACTTTTATGAAAAGCTCTGTCAATAATCTGTAAATCGAACCGAATACTATCGGCTGTAGAATTTATATTATTGATAAATAGTTCAACTTTAATCTCACCTTTTACGCCTCTTTCTGCCAAGCTTTCTTCAATAAACGGTATTCTAACATGGAAAGTAAATGGGAGATCTACTTTTACAAAAGTATCATTAAGTTTTTCGAAATAATTTATGTAATAATTATAATAATACTCATTACCAGGGTTATGTGGTGGCATTGTATCTTCCAATGCAAGACCTATATCTCCATCTCCATCGGTAAAATTAATAACTAAAAACGCTTTATCATCCACATTGCCACTATTAGGAATTTTATCTATTGACATAAATTCAATAACAGGCTCTATAGGGTATTGTTCATGTTTTTTGCAAGAAACTACAGCTACGGCTACCAAAATTAATATTGGCAATAACTTAATTATATATTTCCTTAAAAGGCTTTGCTTTTGCATATATGATATTATTATCTTTGTTGTAATAAATTACTGAGGCAAATTTAATAGTTTTAACGAAACCATCGCAAATTAATTATGTATAATAGTCACAAAATTATTGAAAAGATAAATTCAATAGAGAATAATAAGGATTTTGAGAAGGTGGCTATTGAGGTTTTCAACTATCAGTATCAGTATAATTCTATTTATAAAAAATGGGTAGATTACCTTAATATAAATACTAAAGAGGTAAATAACATCAATGATATCCCCTACATACCAGTTTCACTTTTCAAAACCCATAAAATAAAATCATACTCTCAAGAAGCTGAAATTATATTTAGTAGTAGTGGTACTACCGGGGGCAATACATCCAAGCATTATGTAAAAAGTATAGATATGTACCAGAGAGCCTACATAAAATCTTTTGAAGAATATTACGGACCTATTGAGGAATATACTTTTCTAGCATTATTGCCTTCATATATGGAGCGTGAAGGCTCATCACTAATAATGATGGCTGAAGACTTAATCAAAAGATCTAACTATGCCGATAGTGGGTTCTATCTTTATAATTATGATGAACTTTACAAAAAGCTTACAGAACTAAAGGCTAAAAAAAGAAAAACTATACTTTTAGGGGTAAGTTTTGCAATATTAGAATTTGCTGAGAATTATACTATTAATTTTCCCGATTTAATAGTTATGGAAACTGGAGGCATGAAAGGGCGACGTAAGGAGGTATTACGCGAAGAATTGCACTCAATTTATAATAATGCTTTTGGCACCAAAAGTATTCATTCGGAATATGGGATGACCGAGCTCCTTTCTCAGGCATACTCCAAAGGTAATGGTATTTTTTATTGTCCTCTACAAATGAAAATACTAATTCGTGATACTAACGATCCACTTAGCATACAACCAAAAGGCAAAAGCGGTGGAATAAATATTATTGATTTATATAATATTCACAGTTGTTCATTTATTGCCACTCAAGATTTGGGCAAAGTTTTAGAAGATGGTAGCTTTGAGATTCTAGGCAGATTTGATAATTCTGACATTAGAGGTTGCAACTTACTTATATTATAGCTGCCTGTATATTTGTGATATTAGCATAATACACCCTTAGTAAATTCTCAATATTTTTTCGGCAAGAATTCTAGCCATTCTTTCATTACTCTGGTGAGTCCAGCCAGCAATATGTGGGCTTAAAATTACTTTATCAGATTTTTTCAGATAATCAAATATAGCTTTATCTTCAGTATTTTCTACAGCTTCAAAGCTCATTCCTTCATACTCTATAACATCAAGGCAAGCACCTTTCACTTTACCATTTTTAAGTGCATCTACTAAATCAGGAGTATTTACCACTGCACCTCTTGATGTGTTTATTAGTGTAATTTCTTTATGAAAAGAATTCAAGAAAGCCTTATTTACCATATGAAAGGTGTCATTTTGTAATGGGGTATGTAGACTTACAACTTCTGCTTTTTCAAAAACCTCCTTAAGACTACACTCTTTTACAAATTCATTAGCATAGTCTTTTTTATATTTATCGTAAGCTATTACAGTAGCACCAAAGCCACATATTTTCTCAGCAAAAGCGCTTCCCATATTTCCATAGCCAATAATAGCGACTATTTTTCCCTGAATTTCTTCTCCCCTATTAGCCTCACGCACCCAAATTCCATTTCTTACCTCAGAATCTGCTCTATTTAAGTTATTAAACAATGAAAGAAGCATTCCCACACTTTGCTCCCCCACAGCGGAGCGGTTTCCCTCTGGGGCATTATAAAGAATAATGTGTTTACTACTTGCATATACTACATCAATACCTTCCATTCCTGCTCCTAGCCTGGCAATAAACTTTAGCTGGGTACCAGCATTTATTATTTGCTTATCAACTTTTAATGCACTTCTAACAACCAACCCATCATAAGAAGGTAAGATATCAATAATATTTTCTCTACTTAATCCCATTTTATAATCAACAGTATGGTCGTGGTCTGTCAATAATGTCTCAAGAATAGGATGCACCTCATGTATTACTAATATTTTCATTTATTTAAAATCTATTAATTAGGTGATACCTGTCTGCCGATAGGTGTAATCACATAATATTCATTATAATCTTTTGCAAAAATAAAAAAAGGGGCTTAAAGCCCCTAATAATATTTTAAAAAAGATTAGATTTATTCTAATACTCTAAAGTTACACCAATAAACCATTGCATATAAGTAACTCCATGAGTAAACCCATAGTTAGTATTCTTATACGATACTAAGTTATATCGTAAACCAGTATTTACTCCAACATCACTATCAGGGCCAAATGGTATAAATACACCTAATTCAGGAGCAACCATAAATTGCCACGACTGATCTTCAATATAATAACGACCAATTTGAGTCATCATATTTTGATATGTTGGACCAAGATTTACACCAAGATATGGTTTTATTATACCATTTTGCAATGGATAATAATGCACATTCATTCCCATATTAAAATTATAATAAGTATGAGTACCCACACCTGTTACAGTAGTATTTTGGTCTATATTATATGTTTTACGCTCAAATTTCTCTTCGAAACCTGTCCAACTCATATAACCACCAATAGTTACTTTATCATTTATAAACTTTCTTCCATCGATAGAAAACCCACGATAAGAAGCTGTATTGATAAAATTATTCATTTCTCCAACGCTCCATCCAAGGTTATAGTTTATATTAAAATAACCATCAGGAAGCAGAAAATCATCTCCCGACACTGTTGTCGATATATTTTTAATTGAATTATTTTTAGTAGGTATTCCATCAGCAAATGATAGAGCTACTACAAATAAAAATACAAATGTTAATATTATATTTTTGTTCATTATTCCTAATTTAGTTTTGTTTAAGATAAGGTGAATTATCAAATGCTTCATCAATACCATTGATTACTCGTTCTACATTATTGTCTCCAGACTGGTATCCATCAACAAATGCAGACCAAACATACTTCATTTCAGGAGCATCAGGATCATTTGGTCCATAGTCAGGTCCTTGATTCATAAATCTAATCATATCTCTAACCTTTTGACCATCGGCCATTTCAAACATTAAGTTACCCGTTTTATATGTATAAGAGTATCCCGATCCATACCATGGATAATATCCACCATAATATCCACCCCAATATGCATTCTCAGTATTGGATTTGGCATCTTTATAATAACCATATCCATATCCCCAACCATACCAATAGCCTGGGTAACCATACCAATAACCAGGATAGTAAGTATAACTTGTTTGTTCGTTTAATGTCATAACTGCATTTATAGCAAAATCAGCACTATCGCCAGCTATAAGCATAGAATCAAGTTGAGTATAACCCAAATCAAGAAAGTGTTTGGTAATGCTACTAATTATACTTGTAGAAGCACCATGGCGTGAATAAAAAGCTTTCCAGTCATCGTCACCTCTCTTGATATAATCGCTAATAAGGCCCACAGAGTCAGTAATATAAAATGTTTTATAAGTAGAAAAATCAAATTCTACATCATAATGCGTAATAGTAAGATCATAATCCTCAGTATAGTATGTCGTCTCTTTATAGCAAGAAGACAATACCATAACCAAAGCCATCAAACTAAATACTATTTTAGTTGTTCTTTTCATTTTTAAGGTAATTTTAATTTATAATATAAATTTTAAGAATTCAGTTTT
>JAGLDA010000179.1 GCA_023145955.1 Bacteroidales bacterium | reverse complement strand
AAATATTAATTTATTAAAACAGAATTACCAATTATAATCAGGCATATTCCAATTTTTAATGACTTTCTTTTGATTAGCACGATACCAATCAATGTTTTCTTTATATTTTTCAGCACCATTAGCTTTACCATCTTTTATAAGGCCTTGCAACTCTATAAAACCTTCGATAACAGCCTCTGGTCTAGGCATACAGCCATTAATATATACATCCACTGGAATATATTTATCAAGTAATTTAATAGTATTATACGAATCCCAATACATACCACCATTGATAGTACAACTACCAAATCCGATTACATATTTAGGGTCTTGCATTTGCTCATAAGCTCTAATAACTCTTTTAAGAGTTTTGGTAGCTAAGTAACCTGTAACAAGAAGAACATCTGCTTGTCGTGGTGTTGCCATTCCTCTAATTCCGAATCTCTCAGCATCATACTTAGAGGTCATTGTTGGAGGAATTTCTATAGCGCCACAGCCAGTGCCGTATGCTAAAACAAATAGCGAATGCTTACGTGCTGCATTTTGAATTATATCTACTATTTTTTGCGATTTCTTATCGTTTGGCATTTTATTTATTTTAAAAAATATATTATCGAGTAAAAACAACGTATAAAACTCCTAGTACACCTATTGCAGTAGGCCATCCCCAGAAATATCTAATTGACTGTTCGGTACGGTATCGTGGACTAACAACTCCATATAAAACAGGAACCATATATATTGCAAAGGTTTTAACTAATAGCATTATCAAGTTAGAAGCGCCACCCATAAATATGTCTACAAAAAGCACAAGCTTAACAAAAGCCATTATTGAACCTGAAGTCATCATAAGAGCTAGGTACTTACCACCAAATTCTGATGCTGGACCAGACGCCAATTCTGCAGGAGCAAAAGGAACATCAAAAGGAGCATAATGAAACATTCCCAACATTGCCAATAATCCAGCAACAAATGCTAAAGGAGACTCAAACATCATCCAAGTATCATTAGCATTTTGATATTCTATTAAACCTGTAATAGAAGTAGTATGAGCCTGCATCATAATAGCTACAAGCGCTAATACCCAAGGAATTTCGTATCCAACCATCTGAGATAGCCCTCTGGAAACACCTATTGCAGAATGCGGATTACCCGTTTGTCCTGCTCCTAGTGCCATTCCTAAAGACCCAAATACCATCATATAAAGAAGAAAAATAAGGTCTCCTTTAAAGTTCAGGTTCTCAAACCATATCCAATCTTGCCCATTAAGAATAGGAATAAACATAAGACTTGTAACTGATGCTGTAATAGCAAAAGCTGGCCCTAAATGTTGCATCCATCCATGGTTTATAGCAGTCTTTTTGCTATATAATTTCACTATATCAAAAAAGTTCTGATAAACAGGAGGTCCTACTCTATTTTGAATTCTAGCAGTAATTTTGCGTACAAAACCACCATAAAATACTCCTACTGTAAACGCAAGAACTATTGTTGCTAAAAATCCTAATATAGAAATCCAAATACTATTGTCCATATTGATTATTATTAAAAATGTTTATCAATTATAAAAATATCTGCTCCGAAAAGAGTATTAATATTACTAAAAATATTATTACATAAAGAGCATAAGTTTGTCCATTACCAGTATAGATTTTTCTTACAAAGTCGAAGAAAGCCTCTAAACCTTCACCAAATTTATTGTAATAGAAATCCATCTTACGTTTCATTACTGGCTCTATAGCTCTTTCAAAAGGCTTATAAAAATCTACTGCATAAGTTAAATTCTCATTTTCAGTAGGAATTTCACCACCAGTATGAATATCTTTTGTTGTAACGTATCTTGTTTTCTTTCTGTTTTTAAGACTAAGGAAAATAAATGCTATTCCAAATACAGCCATAATAGAATTTACTATTGCCAGAGTATCAACATGATCACCCCA
>JAGLDA010000178.1 GCA_023145955.1 Bacteroidales bacterium | reverse complement strand
GGCCATATGAGTCACATAACAAAATTTTGTCATGTTCGTTTCATATCAATTATAATTTTAATTCAAGGCAAAAGTAGTGTATTTTTCATTGTAATGGAAATTTTAACACTAATTTTTCCACTATACTAGAAATATTAATACTAATTTTTCTAGTATAGTGGAATAATTAATACTTTTTAAGCTAATATATGAAGTTATTTGCAATACTAGATACCAATATAATTGTATTGCAATACTTTACAAATATCATGAAATCACTAACAATAATTAGAGATTATTTTTTATTTTTTTCTTAGTTTTCTTTTTCATTACAGAGTAGCCAAATTTTCCAATATGGTTTCCTAACTCATAATAGTTGCCATGAGCATAAGCAATAAGTTCAGCTTTCTGCATGCTAAAAGCGCCTGTTTCGGCATCTAGGAATTGTTCATCAGCATGAACTCTAAGCACCTCCGCAATAAACATATCGTGGGAGCCTAATTCAATTACCTGAGTAACTTTACATTCAATATTTATAGGAGATTCTGCAATAATTGGGCATTTTACAAACTCAGCTTCCTCAGGGGTAAGTTTCATTTCTTCAAATTTATTAAAATCTTTACCCGATTTTACGCCACACCAATCTGTAGCAAAGGCCATTTTTTTATTGGTAAGATTGATTACAAATTCCCCAGTTTTTTTAATAATATCGTATGAATGTCGCGAAGGGCGTACAGAAATATATACCATTGGAGGATTGGTATTCACCGTGCCTGTCCAAGCGATAGTTATAAGATTCCAATCTTCCTTTTTAGAGCCACAACTAACTATTACTGCTGGCAAAGGATAAACCATTGTGCCTGGTTTCCATTTTACTTTTGTCATATTATTTATGCAGTTTTATTTAGATACATATAATTATAGAAATAAAAGAGTAATGTAAAAGAAAGCAATTGAGGCTATTAATAAAAAATTATACTTTATTCCTTTCTTATACAAGTTATAATTAGATTCATTTACTATATTTTTTGGAACAATAAAAAGAAATGGAAGCCCAATAATAAAGAATTTAGCAAAGAAATTATACTCACTATCTTTAAGCACTTTAAAATGAATAATAGCTTTACTAATAGCAAAATACCATCCTAAAACAAATATAATAATCAGAATAATTACAATAAAATTATCATACATAATTAAGGTTGGGTTTATTTATCTTTTATTATATGCCTACACTAAATTGCTTGCATAATAACATATACTAGATAAACTAGATAGGATCCTAGAAAAATTGCGCCTACAAATCTATTAACTCTCCATCGCGTAATAAGAAAGACGATAAACATACCTACCACAGAGGCCAACAGTATAAATATATGACTAGTAATATCACTACCACTAACCTCCATTGCTTGTCCGCTGCCAATAATAAGTATCAGCCAAGGTAGCCCTAGGCCTAAAAGTATATCAAAGATATTTGAACCAAGAGCATTGCTTATAGCCATACCTCCACGGCCTTGTTTAGCTACAATTACCGACGACATCATATCTGGAACAGAAGTTCCGAAAGCTAAAATCGTTAGAGCAACAATATATTTAGGAATACCCATTGCATCACTCACAACAACGGCACTTTCCACAAGCACCCAACTAAGTAAAGCAATAAGAGCTACACTTATTAAGAAATTATATATAAACCTATCTTTGGAACCAAAAACTGTATCAATCAAAAAATCTACTGGTTTCATAAGCTTTTTCCATGATGGGTCCTCTTCATCCTCATCCTCTTCCAACTCTACTCTTTCGTATGGGAATATGCGCTTCCAATTAAGAACTGCTATTACATAAACCACATACAAGCTAATAAAACCTATAACATGCCATATAGTAACAACTCCCGAACTAAATGCCCAATATAACGCCCCTATTGACAATACATAAAAAAGCATATCGCGAAACATAGGCTGCCACGCAACTTTTGAGCTACGAACAAAAGCCACGGCTCCTATTATAACTAATAAATTAAAAAGCGCCGAACCAACAATAGTACCAACACCAATATCTAAATTATCACCACCATATATTACAGCAATAATAGAAATAAATAACTCAGGAGCACTAGATCCCGCTGCCATTAATGTAGCTCCCGCTGCATCATCAGACATTTTTAATTTATGAGAAATTGCATCCAAAGAAGGCACGAAAAACTTATCTGTAATTTCATTCAGTAAATAAAAAGAAATAAGTAGAGCAATAATTGCACTTAATAAAATCACTTTTCCTATATATTTAGTTAAACCTATATTTTTTTACTGGCATTTTAATTCGCTAAAACAACATCTATATACCAGCTTATTATTTATCAATTTACAAAGCATAAAAGTAATAAAAAAGACCGAAAAATAAACTATTTGATTATATTTTTTATTTCCGAAACTATTCCATTAGTATCAAAGCCACAAATAGCATGCAATTCTGCCGGTTTTCCATGCTCAATAAATTGATCAGGTATACCAAGAATACTAATTCTATTGGCATAAGCATGCATATTTTTAAAATCAGAAAGCAAACTTCCTAAGCCTCCAATAATAGTTCCATCTTCTACAGTTACAATATGCTTATAGTTTTTAAATATCATATGAAGCATTTCAGCATCATAGGGTTTCAAGAAACGCATATCATAAACACCTACTTTAGTTATATCTTTAAGTATTTCTGCTGCCTGTAATGCAAAATTACCTACATGGCCAATTGTTACAATAGCAACATCATCTCCCTTAATAAGCTCTTTAGCCTTTCCTATCTCTATTTCTTCAAAATCATTTCGCCAATTAATATTAAATCCTCGTCCTCTAGGATATCTTATTGAAACTGTTCCTAAATCCTTTTTCTGACAAGTATATAACATATTACGAAGTTCCATCTCATTAATGGGAGCCATAACTGTAATATTTGGCACCAAACGAAGATATGCTAAATCAAAACTACCATGATGAGTAGGCCCATCTTCACCTACTAAACCACCTCTATCAATACAGAAAGTAACATTTAGCTTTTGCAAGGCCACATCATGAATTAACTGATCGTAACCACGCTGCAAAAAGGTACTATATATATTACAAAATGGCTTCAGACCACTTATTGCCAATCCCGCACTAAAAGTAACAGCATGCTGCTCCGCTATTCCTACATCAAAAACTCTATCAGGAAATTCTTTTTGCATAATAGTAAGCGAACTACCACTAAGCATAGCTGGAGATATTGCTACAATATTTTTATTCTCTCTTGCTAAATCAGTAATAGTATAGCCAAATACATCCTGATATTTTGGTGGCAAATGAGAAGTATCTTCTTTTTTTAAAGCTCCAGTTTCTCTATCAAATATACCTGGAGCATGAAATGTTGTTTGATTTATTTCAGCTTCTTTAAAACCTTTACCCTTTTTAGTTATTACATGCAATAATTTAGGGCCTGGAATAACCTTTAGCAGGTTCATTATCTTTACAAGTTTCTCCACATCATGGCCATCTACAGGGCCAAAATACCGCATATTAAGCGACTCCATAAGATCCGATTTCTTAAGGAATGTGTTTTTAATTGCAAGATTTATCTTTTGTATTATTTTTCGTGGAGTGGGGCCTTCTGTGCCCAGTATGCCAAGAGCATCCCATGCTTTGCCCTTAAAATTATTATAAACTCTAGAGGTGGTAACATTAAGAAGCATATCTTTAATTGCTCCTACTCCTTTGTCTATTGAAATACCGTTATCATTAAGGATAACAAGCATATTCGATTTATTAACACCTGCATTATTCAAGCCCTCAAAAGCTTCACCACCACTCAGAGCACCGTCGCCAATAATGGCAATATGCTGGCGGTTTTTTTCACCCTTTAAATCAGAAGCTACAGCCATTCCCAAAGTTGCCGAGATAGATGTAGATGCGTGACCAACACCAAAAGCATCAAATTCACTTTCGTTAATATTAGGAAAACCACTTAAGCCTCCTAGTTTTCTGTTTGTATGAAACTCGTTTTTTCTTCCTGTAAGAATCTTATGGCCATAGGCTTGATGTCCTACATCCCAAACAATTTT
>JAGLDA010000177.1 GCA_023145955.1 Bacteroidales bacterium | reverse complement strand
GCAAATTTTGTTGAAAATAGGGAATTTAGCACCAATGGAAAATTAAATTTTCTATCGTATGGCTTTAGGTATGGAATACAATTGGGGTATAGATTTTAACTTAACTGTTGAGTTATTTAACCGTTGAGTTGATTAATCTATAATAGAGTTTTCTTTTATGAAAATAGAAAATCCATTGTGCTAAAAACTAATATTTATCCAAAATTATAGCTTATCCCCAAATTAAGCAAAACAGACCTTTCTGTAAATCGTGACGATACTGCTTTTAGAGAATTCATAGAATACTGATATTGAATTGATGGAGTGACTACTACCTTTTCAATTTTAAATTCTATACCTATGTAACTAAAAACACCAATACCATCTTCAACTATTCTGTATCTAATTTCTCCATCGTAAGACTCATTTATTATTTTTGAACTTTGATAGATTGTTCTAGTGCCTACCTCATTTGATGAAATGATTTCAGATAATGTTGGGCCAAGTTGAATCACAAATATTACTTTATCCCCAAAAGTAAATTGAGTATATAATTTTAAAAAAAGATATCCTAAAGAATAATCATAGTTTGAATAAGTATCATAACCACTACCTAAAGTCAACCATGAACTATTAAATTTATGCTTCTGATAAGCGAAAGAAGCTCCTAATTTTAGAATTTTATCAACCTTCTTATTGTAAAACACTTCGTAATTAATAAGGCTCTTGGGCTCAATAAGAACATTGTAATTAAATGTAGATTTATAATATGGAGTCCCTGAGCCAATTTTAATTCCAATTTCTGATTGTCCTTTTACTGAAATACTAATTGCAAATAATGCAATAATGATTGATATCAATTTTATTTTCTTCATGATTTTTTTTATTAAATATGTTAGTGTTTTGTTTATCATTTAATATACTGGTGTTTTATTCAAATCAACGCAATACAATAAAAAATCTGTGCCAAAATATAAATAACCTGTGTGGGGATCAATCTTTACTCCACTACTCGCAGTACTATTGCTCCATAACACCTTTCCTGTTGCTACCGAAACACACTTTAGCGAGCCTCTTTTTTCCACTGGCACAACTTCCTCTTGAGTAGGTATTGCCGAAAGGTATAGTTTACCGTCATAATATGCCATAGAACCTCCTATTGGGTTGGCAAAAGCTGTTTTATTATGCCATAGTTTTACACCACTTTGTACATCATAGCATATTATATAACCACCTTCAGAATTCATAAACACCTTGCCATCAGCGTATAAATTATTAGTTTGAAAAAAACTTGATGTTCCTAACGCATCTTCCCACAAAATATTTCCTGTGGCTATATCGATACAATGTATAGAGTTTGAACCCTGAAATAGGTATTTATTATCATCAGTAATAATTCCATCCATTACGCTAGAGTTGCCAGTTTTTGTAATATCATCAACAACCCAACTTATACTGTCGGAGCTCATATTATAAGCATATATATCCACTTTCCCTTTTGATAAAGAAAAATTCCACTGACGCTTTTGAAATATAAGTATTGTATCTCCTATTACATTTATTGATACTGATGGGGGATATAAGTAAAATGAATATCCATTTTCCATTGTAAGATGTAGAAGTTTTTTTGAAACACCCGTATTGATATCTGCCACATATAATTCTCCCCATTCTTTTTCAACTTGTGATGGATTTAATGAATAAAACAATTTAGCACTAAATACTGAAATTTCTGTACTAAAATAATTATTAGCTGTTGTTTTATGCCATATTTCTTGCCCAGTACTTATATCATAGGCATATATAAACCTAGAAGCAGAAAGTACAGCAATATCATCATTAACACCTCCTATATCCCAATCAGAAATACTTTCATTAAAGTCAGGCTCATGATTCCATGCCGGATGAGGCTCGCCAGTAGCTTTATCGTATATTACTACTCCTATTTTATTCGCATCATCATAAGGCATTCTTGTACATATTGCTACATAATTGCCTGTAAATAGTGGAGAATACGCAAATGCTCCTCCATGATTATCATATATAATTTTTTTCCACACAACACTTAATTCAGCTTCTGTTACTGGTGGTATTTCGCCTTTCTCTAGTGGTTTTTCGCAGGAAATAAACTGCAAAAAGCTTAGTATTATTGCTAAATATGTTATTGACCTTATCATTTATTTTACTGGTGTTTTATTTAAATCTATACAATACAACGAAAAACCTGAACCAAAATACAAATAGCCTATTTGAGAGTCAACCTTCACTCCACTGTATGCAGTACTATTGCTCCACAACACCTCTCCCGTAGCTACAGATACACACTTAAGCGAACCTCTTTTTTCCACTGGTACAACATCCTCTTGTGTAGGAATTGCCGAAAGATATAATTTACCATTATAATATGCCATCGAACCTCCAATCGGATTAGCAAAAGCTATTTTACTATGCCATAGCTTCATACCACTCTGGACATCATAGCATATTATATCTCCACCTTCAGAATTCATAAATACCTTGCCATCTGCATATAAATTATGGGTTTGAAAAAAACTTGATGTTCCTAACGCATCTTCCCATAAAATTATTCCATTGGCTACATCAATGCAATGTATGGAGTTTGAACCCTGAAAAAGGTATGTATTATCATCAGTAATAATTCCCTCCATTACGCTAGAATTCCCTGTTTTTGTAATATCATCAACAACCCAAATTACACTATCTAACCTCATATTATAGGCATATATATCTACTTTTCCTTTTGATAAAGAAAAATTCCACTGCCGCTTTTGAAATATCAGTATTGTATCTCCGGCTGTACTTATTAATACCGAAGGAGGATATAATGTAAATGCATATCCATCTTCCATTGTAAGTTTTAAAAGTTTTTTTGAAACTCCAGTATTGAGATCTGCCATATACAGCTCTCCCCACTCCTCTTCAACTTGTGGTGGACTTTCTATATAAAATAAATTATCGCCAAATACTGAAATTTTCGTACTATAATAATTATTACCTGATGTTTTATGCCATATTTCTTGACCAGTATTTATATCATAGGCATAAATATACCTAGAAGCAGAAAGTACAGCAATATCATCATTGGCACCTCCTATATCCCAATCAGAAATACTTTCATTAAAGTCAGGTTCATGATTCCAGGCAGGATGAGGCTTGCCAGTAACTTTATCGTATATTACTAGTCCTATTTTTGCCGCATCATCATAAGGCATTCTTGTACATATTGCCACATAATTACCTGCAAATAGTGGCGAATACATAAACGCTCCTCCATGATTATCATATATGAAATTCTTCCACACAACACTCAATTTAGCTTCTGCTACTGGTGGCACTTCGCCTTTCTCTAGTGGTTTTTCGCAAGCAAATAAATTAAGTAAGCTTGATAATAATAGTATATATATTGTCATTTTCTTCATAATTAAATATTTACGTTATTATATAAGAACGAATATAGTAAAAAAGCACTATATCCGCTCTTGACATTAAATTTTACTTATTATCCATTTCAAAGAATTTACCATAGTCTCCCTCCAATAAATTCGTCATATTATCTCTAAGACCTTTGTCATTTCTAATTTGCATATGTGAGGAACCTGACCAAGAGCCATCAGATTTGAGTTCTCCCATTACTTTCACAGGTTCATGCGTATGACCGGGCAAATTCATTGCACTTTCGTTTAGTACTACGCCATCATTAGGTTTATTAGAGATATGATATGTAGTAATAAAACCTGCACTTATCGGCGCACAGTTCTCATCTAAGCAATCTATATAATCATCAGTTAGATATCCATTCATTGGATCATTAGGGTCATGACATTCACAACGAAACATCTGGCTAGAAGTACTTGTAAAAGACCTTGCCCCAATAGCTGTTTTCCATTGCGTATCAGCCTCGGCATCAAACCAAACCAATCCCTCATTCCAAGCATTCCTTTCTTTTGTAAACTCATTTGCCATATATAGAGCTTGTGCTACATTAACAAGAAATATCGGTTGGAAAAATGATGCTGCGGAATACAATCCAGCTACTATCCAATAATAATTAGCTTTATTTCCACTAATAGTTTTTTTAGCAAGGTATCCATTTCGCATTGG
>JAGLDA010000176.1 GCA_023145955.1 Bacteroidales bacterium | reverse complement strand
AGTTCATCAGCAGCATTCCATGCCTGTAAAGATTTATTCTTTGTATGAGGAAAACGTTCAATTTTCATGTGCATTAATTATATTTATAGTTAAGAAATTAGTTCAAATATATCTTTCTTTAGAGTAGGCAAATGCCTAATAATAGTTCCCCAAATTATTTCATTATCAATTTTATCATATCCATGAATAACTCTGTTTCGCATAGAAATAATATGTTTTTTAGAAGAAATGGATATTGTTTTATCAATTTTGTCAATTCGGCTCATAGCTTCACCAATAATTTCAAATTCTCTTTCTACAGCTCTTCTCAGCATTTTATTACTAAGGTAATTATTGAAATTGTTTTTTTTACCTATAAAATCCTCGATGGAAGCTATAGACTCTTGAATATCATATAAATATTTTTTTATTTCAATTTCCATAAATAAGCGTTTTTGTTTTATTAACCGATTTAATGAAATATGGATTGGCCATTGATTTCTCAGTAACTAAATCAACACTTCTATTGAATAGCTTTTCTAATTTTTCAATCAATAAAAAGTAATTATCAGCATATTCTCCATAATCATGAATTTTATTAAAAGAAATCAGTAAATCAATATCACTTTCATTATTAAAATCAGGAGTCATGACAGAGCCAAATGCAAAAAGTGTATTAACATTATACTTATTGCACAATGCATTAATTTGTTTAAGATTAGTTGTTATTATTTCATTCATTATAAATTATTTTACAAAGCCAAAGGTAATCAATAATTATTATCGAATAAGTAGAATCTTTTATTACAATTACTGCAGAATTGGTATTCACATTTAATATCGTTAATATTTTTACAGAAAGGACATTCTACTTTCATATAGTTAGTTTTATTAGAACCGAGAACGCCAACTTTGCGTATCTCAGTTTTTATCAAAATGTCCTTAATCGTTGTAGAATAAAGTCCGCCAAAAGAGGATATAACACCTATTTGCATTCTGCTTTGTTCTTTTCTTCTTTTAGTTAAATAGTAATTCTCTTTAATGCCTTTTTTATCAATAGTAAAAGCGATACTATCGAATATATTCCATTTGTTTTTATTTTCTAATAACTTCAAAAGATATAATTCCATAATGCTATTATTATACAAATTATTACATTAGTATTTTTTAAAACCACCTAATGGCTTAGGAAGATACTGACTATTATGATTAATTTACACAGCAGTTGTAAAATTAAGATTTTAATCATGTTTGTCAGAGTCTGTCCGAATGTCTTGGTAGTCTTCAATGTTCGATACATGATCCACTGAAGGCTACTCACTGAAGACTGTGTTATGCCAATTATGATTCAAACCTGCTGATTAATAAAATGGAATATATTTCTTGTATTCAAGGCAAAAATTCTTTTCATAGCCAAAGCTATGGAAAGAATTTTTAACGCAGAATACTTGAAATAGAACCAATTTATATCGGTAGGTTTGATTTATATTTGGTATTATTCTCAACCTACATTTTTAAAGATAATTTATTTCGTATTATTGTATAAATATCCTTAATTGCAACGCGCTCTTGCTGCATAGTATCTCTATCGCGTATGGTAACAGTATTGTCTTCCAAACTTTGATGATCAATAGTGATACAGTATGGAGTTCCAATAGCATCCTGACGACGATAGCGTTTGCCAATGGCATCTTTTTCGTCGTATTGGCAAATATAATCCTGCTTAAGATCAGCCATAATTTCACGAGCTTTTTCAGGCAACCCATCTTTTTTTGTAAGAGGTAGTATTGCTGCTTTAATTGGAGCTAATATCGGTGGAAACTTCATTACCAAACGTTCACTTCCATCATCGAGTTTTTCCTCAGTATAAGAAGTTGTTAGTATTGAAAGAAACATTCTATCAAGACCTATTGAAGTTTCAACAACATAAGGTACGTAGCTTTTTCCTAATTCAGGATCAAAATATTGTAATTTCTTTCCAGAATATTCCTGATGTGCTGTCAAATCGAAATCAGTACGGCTATGAATCCCCTCAAGTTCTTTGAAACCCATTGGAAAATTGAATTCAATATCAGAGGCAGCATTTGCATAGTGGGCAAGTTTCTCATGGTCGTGAAAGCGGTAGTTATCTTCAGAGATACCTAAGCTTTTATGCCAATTAATACGCTGTTCTTTCCAGTATTCAAACCATTTTAGCTCTTCACCTGGGCGAACAAAAAATTGCATTTCCATTTGTTCAAATTCGCGCATGCGGAAAATAAACTGTCGTGCAACTATTTCATTTCTAAAGGCTTTACCAATTTGTGCGATACCAAAAGGGATTTTCATTCTACCAGTTTTCTGCACATTAAGGTAGTTTACAAAAATGCCTTGAGCAGTTTCTGGTCGGAGATAAATCTCGTTAGACTCATCGCTTACTGAGCCAATCTGTGTACTAAACATTAGGTTAAACTGACGCACATCAGTCCAGTTTTTTGAGCCAGAAAGAGGGCAGGTAATGCCTAAGTCTTCAATAAGAGTTTTTATTTTTCCTAGCTCTTCGGATTCCATTGAGCTATATAATGTTTTGCTAATTTGGTCAATCTTGGCTTGGCGCTCCTTTATTCTTCCATTGGTAGCACGGAACTCTTCTTCGTTAAATTCGTCGCCAAAACGTTTTTTGGCTTTAGCAATATCTTTATTTATTTTGCCTTCTATTTTTGCCATAAAATCCTCAACAAGCACATCGGCGCGGTAGCGCTTTTTGCTATCCTTATTGTCTACCATTGGATCATTGAAAGCGCCTAGGTGTCCAGATGCTTTCCATACTGTTGGATGCATAAATATTGCAGTGTCAATACCCACAATGTTTTCATTCATTTGTACCATGGCTTTCCACCAATATTCCTTAATGTTTTTCTTAAGCTCTACACCATTTTGAGCATAATCGTAAACAGCACTTAGACCGTCGTATATTTCGCTAGATTGAAAAATAAAGCCATATTCCTTAGAATGGGCAATTATCTTTTTGAATTTATCGTCGTTATTTTTCATAGGTGGCAAAAATAAGAAAAAAGACCGTTGCAAAAGATAGTGTTTTTCAAAAACGACTTACTCTTTTTATAACGGTCTTTTTATTGTTTACCCTTGAAAAGGGAACTTAATATTATCTGTTTATTTCATACTGAAAATTACTGCTTCCGATAGTTTCGATTTTGGATTTATCTCAGAAGCCATTATCTTGCCTTTGTATACTGTGTTTATCTGCTCTTGCTCAATGCCCATAGAAACTAATATATCATTAATATATTTGGTTTTATTTTGTCCTAATTCCTTTGTGCCTTCATGATCACTAATTTTAGAGAAATACACATCAATATCCATCTTCATTTCAGGATTTTTAATAAGTATTACTGCTATTTTGGATAAGTCAGATAAGCTTATTCCAGTAAGTCGCTCTGTTTCTATATCGTAATCAATATTTAAAGAAGTGAATTTGCCCTGATCTTGTAGTTGAGCGTATATAGTTTTTGGATTTTGTGCTATAACTAAGTTTTTGATATTTATTGGAGGCACAGCATTATAGTCAAGGCTCATACCAGTAGGGTTAAGACCCGCATCTTTATAAGTTACCATTTCTTTCTCATTAAGAAATACCTTCATAAGACCATTATTGAAACTTAATGATAAACGATACCAATTTCCTGTCATATTCTCATTATCCATAAGTGCTGGATATTTAGCAATAGAGTCTCTATATTGAACAGAGGTTGTAGAAATAGTAATGGGCTGAGATAAACCTTCGCCTTTTTGTGATACCTTGTCATAAAGAAAAAGCTTGATAGGCTTGCTGAAAGGATTTAATTGAATCAGAAAATCAAATTCTATGGTAAAATTATCAGAAAGATAATCTTCAGAATTATTTTTCATTTTAGGACTAATAATTCCTGGTCCAGCACAGCTAATCATTCTTCCTACGCCATAATCTGAAATCTCTACAGTTCCCTTATTATCAGGGTCAATGTTCCAGTGCTTAGGGTTTTTATGCTTTTTCTCGTAATTGAAAGGCCTATCGTAGTACACCATATCTTCGCCAGTAACAAAACGTAATTTTTGCCACATTATTTCCGAAGGATTAATGAAATTTTCATCTACTTTAATTTTTACAAATCCAAACTGTTCATCTTCCCATGCTTCAAGTTCCGCAAAGGCTGTATCTAAATGTATAGCCGCAGTATTTATTGCTTTATCGGCTTGCTTTTCTACATGTTCTTCACTTTTTTTAGTAACAGTTTTTTTTGTTTTATTAGTTACAAACTTTTTTAAACTTCCAAATTGAGAAAATGAGTTTAATGAAAAAAGAAGGAGCAATACTATGGTGATAATTTTCATGGATTTGGTTTTTAAGTGTTTAATATTATATAGTAACTTGTATTTTTATAATATAGCAAATTTACATTTTATTTTTTAATAATGAATATGTGGTAAGTAATTATTTTTTATTAAACCAGAATAGCTATAAAAACCAAAGTTGTAAAAGTTCATATTCTTTGAAATTTTAATCTTTCTATTTATCTGATGTGCACTATAACTCTTCTTATCTACCCATGCTCGAAGCACTATTGTGGTCTTAGCCCTATCTACATCATCAATGCTTTTTAATACCTGAGTAAAGGTTTTATCAGAGGTGTTATATGCCATTACATATACCTTGTCTATGTAATTCCCAGTAAGCCATTCTTTCCAATTTTGGGAGAATAAATCAATGGCTTTTCTCTGGTTTCCAAATACTGCAGCAGAAACTTGTATGTTTGGATTGATTGCTTTAAGCATAGTAAAGCTTTTATTTACAAAGCTATTTATTTGTGATTGTTTCCAAAGATTGAAGTCCTTATAGTTAGATTCTTTGAAATTTTGAATGGCAATGGGGTTAAATCCATAAAGTGAGTCGGGATATCTTATGTAATCTAGTTGAATTCCATTAACATTATAATTGCTTGCAATATCTCTTAGTATATTTAATGTATACTGCTGAACTTGCTCAATTCCCGGGTCTAAGAAAGCCCCTTCATGAGAATTGTATTGCATTGGTACAAAGTTATTGGTGTATGTTATCCACTCTTTATTTGTATAATAAATATGATTATCAGTTATTTTTGATAAATCGTGGGGCGTAACTACAAAAATAGGAACCCAAGCATGGATTTCTATATTTTTTGTGGCAGCTTTGTCAATTGCATATTGGAGTGGGTCAAAATTTGAACCATCAAGAATATAGCTGCGGCTTTCTGTATTTTTATATGTAGAGTCCCTAAGATTTGGAATGTACAATGCATCAGCGCGATATCTTACTTGTAAGAATATTTTATTAAAATTATTCTTATGTGCATCAAGAATGATTTTGTCAATTTTTTCAGCACTATTGCTACTCCATATGGTTGCCCACATTGCCCTGTCCTGCGCATTAGATGCTAGAAAACTGAATAGTATAAATATTGTAATAATTAAAGACTTCAAATTTAGGTTGCTTATAAGTAGTTTGTATAAAAATATGCTGCAAATATATGGAATTAACTATTTGTATAGAATAATAAAAAAAAGGCTGCCCAATAGAATTGAGACAGCCTAATACTAAAATCACAGATTATTATTGACCGCAAGGGAAAATGTGAGCGACCAATAAAGTGGCAGGTGGGACCTGCCTTTTTCACTAATTAACTAACGCCGCAAAAGTAGTGTTTTTTGTAGCAGAAAATTTATAGTGATATAAAAAATTATTAAATTTTGTTAATTAAAAAAAAAGGCAAAAAAATAGCCTTTTAAACTGTTTAAAAGGCTATAATTTTTATCAAAAAATATTATTCTTTAATAACTTCTTTTTTTACTTCTTTTTTAATGCCCATTTTATTCTCTTCTTTAACAGCTGGAGCTGCTTGAATAGCTGCTGCAGGTGCTGCTTCAGTAACTACACCTTCTTCTGCTGATACTTCAGCATCTTTTACAGGCTCATTAGTCATATCTGCTGGAATAACTTGTTCAGCTTCGTTAGCAGCTTGAGTTTCTTCAGCAACTTCAACACTTTCGGTTGTAGTAGTTTCAACGTTTTCAGTTGTTGCTTCTACAGGAGCTTCGTTATTACAAGCGGTAAAAGTAACTACTGCAAATAGCATTAATGCAAGTTTCATTAGGTTTTTCATGATAAGTATGTTTAATTAGTTAAATTTGTTGTTTTACTATATGCAAATGTGATAAATATTATCTACAAATGCAAAAAAATGTTAAATTATTTTGTATAATATGCAATTAATTGGTTGTCAGTTATTAAAATTAGCATAAGATTAATGTGTTTAGATATATTACTATGGAATTCGATAAAAATGCGTACAAAAGGTTGCTTAAAAATCCTAAAGGACTTTCTTCTCAACTCAAAATGTCGCCAGAAATGCGCGATATAGATATCTCTAAATATATAGATAAGGAAAATGCTATGCAAAGTGCAGTTCTTATTTTAATATACAAAAAGGACGATAAATTGTTCTTGCTATTAACAGAACGGTCTAAAAATTTGCTTAAGCATAGAGGTCAAATATCTTTTCCTGGTGGAAAGAAAGATGAAATAGATAGTAATTTGTTTGAAACGGCTATTCGTGAAGCAAAAGAGGAGATAGGATTGTATGCCAATGTTGAGCTTTTGGGAGAGCTTACTCCTTTATTAATACCAATTACTGATTTTTGTGTGCATCAGTTTGTTGTTTATATTCCGCAATTGCCTAAACTTGAAATAAATACCGAGGAGGTTGAGAAGCTATTGGAGATTCCAATTGAAGACCTATTGGATAATAAAAATATAGGATATAAAAGTTTTGGGCCAACTACTTCTGGGCGACAAATTAGTGCTCCTTATTACAATATAAATGGGATTGAAATATGGGGAGCAACAGCAATGATGATTAGTGAATTATTGGATTCGCTATTTCCACAATAAAAAACTAAACTTCTCTTTTTACAAGTTTCATAAGAAAAGCATATAACTCAGCTTTTTCTTCTTGAGGCCTATCTACGCTTTCTAGCAAAGCAAGTCCTTTTTCATAAAGCTCAGTTATTTTATTTTCGGTTTCTTCCTTAATCCTAAGATTACTGTAGATATCCAAGACTTTTTCTACTTTAACAATTTTATCAGTTATCTCAAATGCTTGGTTAAGTTGGTTCTTTATGTTTAAATCTGCTAATTCGTATGCTCGTAAGTAGAGGTAAGTTTTTTTATTTGTAACAATGTCATTACCAATAGGTTTACCAAACGTTTCTTCATTGCCAAAAGCGTCTAAAAAATCATCACGAAGTTGGAATGCTAAGCCTATTAGAATTCCAAAATCATAAATCTTTCGCTGCTCTTCATAGGAAGCTCCTGCAGCAATAGCTCCAATTTTTAATGCAGCAGCAATTAGCACAGCAGTTTTAAGACGAATCATCTCCATATATTCGTCAATAGTGGTAGTTTTATAGGTCTCAAAATTCATATCGTACTGCTGCCCTTCGCATACTTCACGTGCAGTAGTATTAAATACGTTAAGAGTGTCAACTAAATATTCGAGTTTTGTATTAGTAACATATTCGTATGCAACAACAAACATTGTATCGCCAGAAAGAATTGCAGTATTTGAATCCCATTTATGATATACTGATGGCATTCCTCTTCGCAAAGGCGATTCGTCCATTATATCATCATGAAGTAGGGTGAAATTGTGAAAAATTTCTAAACCAATGGCTGCATTTTTAACCTCTTCTAAGTTGCCTCCATATAACGAACACGACATATAGCTAAGTAGAGGGCGCAGTCGTTTCCCACCCTGAGAGAGTGAGTATTGTATTGGCTCGTATAATTCCTTTGGTTCACCCATATAATTGAGAGAATCAAATAAATCCACAATCTTTTGTTGTAATTCCTTTGTTGTGTGCATTCTGTTTTGAATTTAGAAAGGCAAATATAGTGTTTTATACTTTTGGAAAGGAGAATAATTTTCCTTAATAATACTTACTTATAGTGCATATATTATTGAAGTTTTATCTTGAATATAAGAAATGTATTCCAGTTTATTTATCAGCAGATTTGAATCATAATTGGCATTATGACTTTTTATTTAATTCTATAATTATGGTAGTTCCTTTATCTATTACTGTGTCAAATATTATCTTTGCGTCAATTAGCTTAACTCTATTTTCTATATTAATAAGCCCTAGCCCTTTATCGTAATATGCCGATTTGTAATCAAAACCAATTCCATCGTCTTCGTACATAACAATAATTTCGTCATTATCGTTTGAAATAAATTGTAAGAGCACATTACTTGCTTTACTGTGTTTAACAGCATTATTTAGCAATTCTTGAATAATTCTATATAAATGAACTATTTTTTCTTCACTACATGCTCTTTTCCAGTTAAAAAAGCTGGATTTTACAGAAAAATCAGGTTGAGAAAACAGCGTACATAGGTCATCAATTTCATCTACAAATTCGTCATTTTTTATCATTGGAGTTACCAAGCCATGACTTAAATCACGAGTATGCTTAATTGTACGATCAATAATCTCGATAAGTGGCTTATTTGAAGCGTCAATATTTTGCTTAATTACAGATATGTTTGTGCCTATCATATCATGAATTTCTTTCCCTAATCTATCTCTTTCAGATTCTTGACTTTTTACAATTGCATTAATAATATCTGTTTGATGTTCTTTTTGTTTTTCAAGTAAACTAGAGCGGTGAGAATATACAAAGAGAGTTTCCTTACCTATTAGACTCATAAACATTATTATTTCGAATAAAGAGCCATAAATAAAAGTGTTATAAATATGTAAACTAGGTTTTATTAATCCTAAATTTGGTAATATGGCATAAAGAAACATTGCCATTATATAACCACTATAACCAACAAAAAGATACTTGGAATTATTAACCTTTGCTCTAAACGCCACAAATACTAAATACATTTGTAATATAAGCATGAAAGGGGCATAATAATTATAGATAATTGTTGTATAGAATAGCACCTTTGTTGATAAAAAATGAGGAATTAGGATAGCTAGCCATGATAAAACTACTATTGACAATACATAATACATAAACCTCCATATTCGGGGTCTTAGCTTTGCTATGGGTACGATTTGGTTTATTAATAGAGGAAAAGATATGAAAGCAAGGAGTATGCTCGTTGTTTTTAATAACACAGTTATATTAAAAGGTGATATTTCAATATATTTTGTAATATCACCCATTTCGGCAAAAAAGTATACGCCCATGCCAATATTAAGTAATAAATAGAATAGAAACATTCTAATCCTAGTTACTAGGAAAAGAGAAAATGCAATAATTGTAGTAATTAGAAAAATACCTTTCCAAAACCAGATTATTCTTTCGTCAGCCATTACGGTGTCAATTAATACTTCCTTGGTGACTAAAAATGAATTGGTTCTTAATGCAAGATTAAATATTTTTATATAAATATAAATATTGGTTTTGCCGGGTGCTAGTGTTATAGGTATGGGGTAGCCAATAGCGTTTATTTCTTTATCAGCTCGTTTATAAAGCATTCCTAAAGAAGTAATATGCTCTGTCTTATTACTGTGTTCACTATATGCAATAACCTTATTAATAATACTATAAGGTATGTATATATAAAAGTTAATAGTATCTTTACTAGGATTGTAGAACTTATATTGCTTCCAATAGATTGTATCTCTATTAATACCTTTTACTCCATTGGGAGAATATCTAAACTCATTATTTATGACACTTTCAATTTTTGAATTAGTATCAGTAGTTGAATATATATAGGTGTATTTATTTAAATCTAGAGGGGTTTCTATATTATTATCTATAGTAATTACCATACTATCAGCTTGTGCAAATAATGCATTACTTGATAATAGTAGAAATAATAGTATGTATAAATAGTGTCTGATGCCTGTCAATTTATTTAGTATATGCTATAGGAGTTATTATTCCACCAAAGATAGTAAATAAGTTGCTTGAGTTACTAAAGATTTAAGATCATAAATTTGATTATAAAATTGGAGCTATAGTTTCTTCAATTTTATATATTTTATCATTTCTGCGAACTAAATCAGTAGTTTTCATGGAAAATAAATCTCCCTTTACAACTTTCTGAACAGCTTTTAAATCTAATCGCATTTCATCAATCAGTCCTTCATATACTCCTGTAGTTTCACCTTGAATATAGAATTTATCACCAACCTCTAGCTCATGCGATTCTAATTTTAACTCAGCAACTCCTAGTTTAGAAAAGTAGTTGGTTACCTTGCCAACATATTTTTTCTTTTGTGTGGCTTGCGATCCATATACTTTTGTCCACTCACCAGTCTTTCGTCCAAGGTAGTATCCATCCCAGAATCCACGGTTATATACGCTAGCAAGCTTGGCATTCCATATAGCGATATTTTCTTTTGAAAATTCTCCAGCGAAATATGCATTAACAGCTTCTCTATACACTTCGGTAACAATTTTTACATATTCAGGATTTCTTCCTCGGCCTTCTACTTTAAGAACACGGATTCCTGCATAAAGCATCTTGTCTACAAAATCGACAGTCTTAAGATCCTCAGGCGACATAATATACTCTTGGTCAATCTCAAATTTTATATCACTTTCCTTATCTTTTACTTCGTATTTTCTGCGGCATGGTTGAAGGCAAGCACCTCTATTTGCTGAAGAGTTCATCTGGTCCAAGCTCATATAGCATTTTCCTGAAACGGCCATGCATAAAGCTCCGTGAGCAAAAATCTCAATCTCAATTAGTTTTCCACTAGGGCCTTTTATTTGTTCGCGCTCAATGGTGTCTGTAATTTCTTTTACCTGTGTAAGGTTTAGCTCTCGTGCTGTTACCATCACATCTGCAAAATGAGCGTAGAATTTTACCGCCTCAATATTTGTTACGTTACTTTGTGTAGAAATATGAACTTCTACATCTTGCGAACGAGCATATTGAATAACAGATACATCCGATGCAATAATTGCAGTAACACCATATTCTTTGGCAGCATTTACTATTCTGCGCATAGTATCAAGCTCCTTATCATATATTACGGTATTCAATGTAATATATGTACGCACATTGCTAGCATCAGCAATTTCTACAATATTTTTTAAATCTTCAATAGTGAAATTCTTAGATGAATTAGAGCGCATATTCAAATTTTCTATTCCAAAATAAACGGAATTTGCTCCCCCTTGAATCGCTGCTGCAAGCATCTCGTATGAGCCTACAGGCGACATTATTTCTATGTCTTTTGCTGTTGTTGCCATTATTATAATGTGTTTTTTTTGTGGCGGCAAAAGTAAGCCTATTTATTATAGTACGTTTTGAGAAATTATAATTAATATCACTTTAATGATTCTTTACGGAATTTCTATAATCCTAGCTTTTTCTAGTTCCAAGATATTGTTTAATAGGTATATGTCTTTTGCAAAGTGTTTTGGAGATAATACTAGTGGATTGCATGCCGAAATATCTGGAAATGTAGTGTCGGAAATAATTTCTCCATCAGTATTCACTTTAACTACTGATGTTACCCCTTTATTTCGAGTTTTATATTTAAAATCTTTTTTTAAACTTTTATTAAAAACAAAAGTAAATATATTTTTATTAAACGAATAAGAGTATGACATATTTACATATGGAATATATCGTTGATTCTTACTGATATACATCTCTGTGGAATTGGAGGTTTTGGTATCTACTTTGCAAATCATTATATCCCCAAAATCATAAGTGCCTATTGGTGATATGCCGTAATAAGTTGAAGCTTGAGCGGTTGTATAATAATTATAATAGTTGGTACGTAACTCGCTAATAATAAAGATATTTCCATTATTATCGTTAATAATATTTTGCGCATCGAATATACTTATCTCATTTTGAAATCTTTTATCTAAAATATCAATAGGCCTATATTTTGCAATTGTTGCATAACTAAATTCGTTAATAGCAATAGTATTTAATCGATCAGTACCTTGCTCCATTATATAAAGCCCTTTGATAGTTGCAAAGCTCTGTTCGGAGTAATATCCACCTATCATTAGTTTATCATCTTGAGTAAGGTTTATTATTGCATTTGCAATGTATTTATTTTCTAGTTCCAATTTATATGCTCTCGGTGTTTTCATATTATTATTCGAGTGGATTAGAACATACTCTCTAATATAAAACTTAGTGCCATCTATTGGTTTTAAATCCATGCGATTTTCCATAAGAAGGCTTACTTCATTATTGTTTTTTATAAGGAGCTTTTTCATTGTACTACTAATGTCAGGCCTCTTAATGGATATTTTTTTAATGAATATTTTATTAAAACTAGAGTCTAAAGTTGTAATATTAATAGTTAAGGAATCATCTTTCGTAATGTTATAATCTATTGATGATATGGCAATCCCACTATTATTGTTTGAAATGCTAACCTTAAAGTTATTAGTTGTAATTTCTTCTTTACAAAGTCTTTCTGAGGTGTAATGCCACTTTAAGTTCTGGTTTTTATCTGTATTCTGTATGCTTGCAAAAAGATATTCTTTACGATGTTTCTGGTTCCAAAATGAGGCAAATACAACAACTTTATTGTTTATCACTTTAGAATCAACGAAATATAAAGAAGTGTTTTTATATTTCAAATTAAAAGGAGTTTTGCGTATTGAGTCTGTCGTATCTATTGTAATGACCCCTCTTTCTTTTGGTAATAACTGTAATCGAGAATAATTTGTATAGGTAAATAATAATGTATTATTAAATTCTTCTTGGAAATCTATACTGTTAATTTCTAAATTGTAATTATTTAAGGGCAATACTATTTGCGATTTTGCACCAATACTTATAAGAAGGATAAAAGATAATATAACTTTCATATATTTTATATTTTAACGGCCATATGTAGTCGCATGAAAAAAATAATTATTCTATTGTGAGTTAATTTTTTTTATCATGCTCGGATCATATGATTTAATACTTAATACCTAAAATTAAACCCAATCCTAAGGATAAATCACCAAAAACCTCTTCGTTTTCTAAAAATGAATATAGATGCGCCCTTGATTGAAATTCAAATTTTACAAACATTCGTTCTGCATTTATTAATCTCCATCCATAGTTAATTCCCAAAAAAATTGATTTGAAATTCTCATTAGAATTACCATAGTATAAAACTCCTGGCTGTAGATTAAAACTTCTACGCCTATCTGCAAATTTGCTAATTTCAATATTTAACCACAATTCGTAGCCAGTATTAGAAGGCATTAAATGTGAGTGTGAATAAAAACCTGTACGGTCATTTAAAAACCCTGCTGAGAAACTTGTCACTAAAGCAAATTCATTTGGCAGCCCTGCTCCAAAACTATATGAACCACCAAAACCAATAGATGTTTTCTTGCCAGTTACTCTGTGGTAATCTATTGTAATAGTGCCATCTAATACGTCTAATAGTTCAATGCTTATAGTGTTTTTTATATTCGACAAACCTCCGTCATCAAAATAGTATCTTAAACTATCTTGAGCATTTATTGTATAGCTACCAAATAATGATAACAGTATTATGAAGATGTGTTTTTTCAAAAAAATAGCAATTTTAGTAAGTACAAACAAATGTAATCATTTTTTATGAAGTATATAAGTTTTTTTTAGTAGGATAGATTTTGGAAAGTTTGCTATTTTGATACATATATCATTTTAATTTACGAACGAGTTTATTATCTTTGTTTTTTAAGTAACAACAATATTTAAATCAACAATATTATGAGATTACAAAGCGAAATTTATGATTCTTTAAAAAAATATGGAATTACAGACACCATTGAAGTATTCCATAATCCATCATACGAACAATTGCGTAAAGATGAGCTTAGCTCAAAGCTCGAAGGATTTGAAAAAGGCTATATGACGGAGTTGGATGCAGTGAATGTTATGACAGGAGTATTTACTGGGCGTTCGCCAAAAGATAAGTATATTATTAAGGATGATGTTACTGCCGATACTATTTGGTGGAATAATACTCAATCGCCAAATGATAATAAACCACTTCCAATAGAAGTTTGGAATGATTTGGAGAAAACCACTACTGCGCAGCTAAGTAATAAAAAGTTATATATTATTGATGGTTTTGCTGGTGCAAACGAAAATTCTCGTATTAAAGTACGTTTTATAATGGAGGTTGCTTGGCAGGCACATTTTGTAAAAAACATGTTCATTCGCCCAACAGAACAAGAACTTGCGAATTTTGGAGAGCCAGATTTTGTAATTCTTAATGCCTCAAAAACAACTAATCCCAATTGGGAAAAGCATAGTATGAACTCGGATGTTTATACAGTATTTAATCTTAGCAAAAAGATGCAACTTATTGGCGGTAGCTGGTATGGTGGCGAAATGAAAAAAGGTATGTTTGCTATGATGAACTATTACCTTCCACTGCAAGGAATGGCAGCAATGCATTGCTCAGCAAATAGGGGTGATGATGGTGATGTGGCAATTTTCTTTGGGCTTTCTGGCACGGGCAAAACAACTCTTTCTACCGATCCTAAGCGCCAACTAATTGGTGATGATGAACATGGTTGGGACGATGAAGGCATTTTTAATTTTGAAGGTGGGTGCTATGCCAAAACCATAGATTTGGATAAGGAGGCTGAGCCTGAAATTTTTGCGGCAATTCGTAAAGATGCACTTTTGGAAAACGTAACTGTTGATGCCAATGGTAAGATAGATTTTACTGATGATAGTACCACTAAAAATACTCGCGTTTCGTACCCAATTTATCATATCGATAATATTGTAAAGCCTATATCTAAGGCTGGTCATGCTAGTAAGGTTATTTTCTTAACTGCCGATGCTTTTGGCGTAATGCCGCCAGTATCTAAGTTAACTCCTGAGCAAACTAAGTATCATTTTTTATCGGGCTTTACAGCTAAATTGGCGGGGACTGAGCTTGGTGTAACACAGCCACAACCAACGTTCTCTGCTTGCTTTGGCGAGGCATTTCTTTCACTTCACCCTACAAAGTATGCTGCCGAATTAGTTAAGAAAATGGAAAAGCATAATGCCAAAGCCTACCTTGTAAATACTGGGTGGAATGGTTCTGGGAAACGTATTTCAATTAAAGATACTAGAGGTATTATTGATGCCATTCTAAATGGTGATATTGAGAAAGCTGAAACTACTAAAACAGCAATTTTTAATTTGGAAATCCCTAAAGAATTGCCAGGAGTAGAAACTAATATTTTAGATACTGCAAATACATACGATACTTATGAAGAGTGGGAAACTAAAGCTAAAGATTTAGCTGGTTTATTTGTTAAGAATTTTGATAAATATACCGACAATGCAGAAGGAAAAGCTCTTGTAGCAGCAGGTCCTGAGATATAGAATATTTTTTGTGTTTATTAAAAAGCAGACTTTCTCTTTGGGAAAGGACTGCTTTTTTTGGTATATGGTTTTGGATATAGATAGGCAAGCCCTATGGGCTTAGGTTAAAGTAGGTAAGCACTACAGGCTTTGATTTATACCTCGCTTACGCTTGTTATAAATAGGAAAGTCCTACGGACTTACTGTTTTTTTGAGAAGCTTTGATTATTTTAAGATTAATAGTGGTTTTATATACTTAAGGTACTCCGATAGATCTCGTTTTGTAAACAACCCCTTTAGGGGTTTTCTTTATATAATACATAGATAGATAGTATTATGTAACTCCGTAGGAGTTCCCTGAAATCAGATGGTTTTGTTTTACATGAGTTTATGCAAGCCCCTTGGATTTGAAGTTATAGTTATTATCTTATTTTTTATCCACCCAGTCAAAAAGATATCTTTCATCGTAGTCAACACTATACTTTTCAAGAAACTCTAAATATTCTTCCTTAAATGTTTTTTTGCGATGATGCTCTTTTTGGTTGTTAATATATTTTACAACCCTATCGATATGTGAGCGTGAGTATGAGAAAGCTCCATACCCTGATTGCCATGCAAATTTACCCTTTACCCAATTATTTCTTTCTATGAATTTTGATGAGTTCATCTTAATATCATGCAATAAGGCAGCGGTTGACATAGTTGTTCCAAAACCTATAAATATATGCATATGGTCTTCTACGCTGTTTATTGCTATTAGTTTTTGATTTCGTTTTTCAATAATTCCGCTTATATATTTATGGAGCTCTTCTCTAAAACTGTCTTGTAATAAACATTGTCTTCCTTTTACAGCAAAAACAAATTGTAAGTAGATCTGTGTATATGTATTAGCCATCTTATTTGTGTTAGTGGTAATTATAATTCATACAAAGATAGGTGATCAGTACCAGATAGGCAAGCCCTACGGGCTTAGGTTAAAACAGGTAAGCCCTACAGGCTTTGATTTATACCTCGCTTACGCTTGTTATAAATAGGGAAGTCCTACGGACTTACTGTCTTTTTTGAAATTTGATTATTTTAATACTGATAGTGGTTTTGATATATTTATGATACTCTTATAGATTTAGTTTTTTGTTTCGAAAACAACCCCTTTAGGGGTTTACTTTCTATAATACATAGATAGATAGTATTATGTAACTCCGTAGGAGTTTCCTGAGGTTAGATGATTTTGTTTTGTATAAGGCTAGGCAAGCCCTACAGGCTTTGATTTATACCTCGC
>JAGLDA010000175.1 GCA_023145955.1 Bacteroidales bacterium | reverse complement strand
TTTTTCTTTTGGCTAATGGCGCTAAAACTATCCAAAAGAACAGATCAGGTAAGTCAGCTAATATACTTATCACCTTTTATTTCTCTTATATTTATTGGAATAATTCTCAAAGAAGAAATTCAGATTGCTACAATCTATGGATTGTTATTTATTCTAGCAGGAATATTTATGAATAAGAAATATGGGCAAAAAAATGAATAAATACACATTAGCTATTGGCTATGTGTTGAAATCACTTAACTCTTAGCTAAAATCTTCATTGATATTGAACATAATAATTGAATTTTGAGCTTTCGCTCCATCTGAAATTGTAAATCTACAATCTAACTATGTCTATTTTATAGGAAGAAACAACGGCCAAGATGGCCGTGTTACATTACCCTAACAAATTATCCTCTCTCACTTACCTTCCAGGTGTATAAGGAGCGTCAATTTTATCTAAAAACCTATTAAGTTCTTCAATATTAGCAGCATTTTCGTTTACTATAACCGCAATGCTTTTATTATGTTTTTCTACTATATCAAGATTACTACGCATAGTCCCTGTTGCTGGCTCGGAGCTATTCCAAACATTATAGACAACATTGCTCATTCTGCCTTGCAAGCCTGGTGCTGCAGGAGCATAGCGCTTTCTTTTAGTCTTATCACGATATATAATAACATTAAGCGAATCAATAGAACTCCTCACCTCTAAAGCTAGATTAACCATCTCTTGAGGATTATCAGAATTAGCTTTTATGGCCAAAATAATCTTATCTATTTGCTTATCTTGATACCCAATTCTATTATTCAATTTATTAAAATTCTTAGCAACTGCAGAAATATGCATATTATATTTATGCACTTCTGGATTTGCTTGCAAGCGGTTATTATACAACGAAACTACTTTAAAACTCTGTTTGTTTGCTAAAGGTGTAATTTGCTCATTAATAACTGTGGCCATTTCTAAGCTATAAGTACCCGGTACTGCAGGCATGCCAATTCCCTGATTTACAAGATCATTCTTTTTACCCTCACTAACATTATAAATTCCATCGTAGTGAAAATCCCAAGCAATACGATGCAAGCCCTTAGCAATAGGAGCCTTCATTTTTTTAACTATTCCTCCCTTATCATCACGAATTGTAAAAAGCAAATATGTTTTTAACTCATTATCTTCTGCACTAAATTCATCCCAAGTTGGATATTCAATATCTTCATTTGCTTTGAGTTTCTCTTTCTCTTCTTTCTTACGGATTTGCTTTAGCGTTTTATTACTTTCATCGATATAGTATGTAAATATTGCGCCAAATTTAGGGTTCTCTCCCAAATAGAAATTATCGCCAAGATGCCCTTTTTTTCTCCACCCAATAGGGCTTGAAGGATTGTACATAAGAGCTTGCTTTATGGGGAAGATATAATTTTTTTCATTTTCAATGGCTTTTTTCAAATCACGTAATGGACTATAATCATCAAGGATATAGAAACCTCGACCATAAGATGCTAAAGCCAAATCATTTTCTCTGCGTTGAATATCAATATCGCGAATAGCAATACTCGGCAATCCTGCATTTAGTTTCACCCAATTGCTGCCACCATCAATTGTAAAATAAACGCCAAATTCGGTACCAATAAACAATAAATCCTTATCCTCATGATCCAAGGCAATATTCCAAACTAGAGCATCTTCTGGCAAATTAGAAACTATACTATTCCATGTTTTACCTTTATCAATACTCTTAATAATATATGGTTTGAAATCACCCTTCTTATGATTTTCGAAAGATGCATAGACCACATTTTCATCATGAAGTGAGGCTTTTATACAGCTCACATAAGTATTCTCTGGAATACCCGTAAAGCTATTTTGCTTTTTCCAATTTGCACCATCATCATCACTAATCTGAATTAATCCATCGTCGGTGCCGACAAATAAAAGTCCTTCTTTTTTAGGTGATTCGTCAAACGAAACAATATTTCCATAATATGAAGTGGAAGCATTTTTAGCAACAGCCTCTGGGCTTTGTATCTTGCCCATTATTTTAAGTTCATTTCGATTTAATTGCTGACTTAAATCTGGAGATATAACTTCCCAATTATTACCTCTATCATCACTCTTAAAAACCTTATTGGCACAAAAATATAGTCGCTTAGGATTATGAGGACTAATAATAAGTGGAGCATCCCAATTCCATCGGTAAGCCTCACCATTATCAGGCTCAACAGGCTTAATATTTACTTTAAGTTGGGCGTTTTTATTATATCTAATAATTCCACCATGCTGATATTGAGCATATACCGTATTAGGATCTGTGGGGTCAATTTGCGATTTAAAACCATCGCCTCCCTGTGTGATAAACCAATCAGAATTTCTAATACCATGATTATTTATGGTACGTGACGGCCCACCTACGCTATTGTTGTCTTGAGTACCTCCGTATATATTATAAAAAGGCAAATC
>JAGLDA010000174.1 GCA_023145955.1 Bacteroidales bacterium | reverse complement strand
TGCCCAGGAAGTTTTTCTGTTCTATCAGCAAATACGGGAGTAGGATATCAATACCAATGGTATAAGAACGATACTGTGATTTCCAATGCTACAACAAGTTTTTATCAAGCACAAGATTCAGGAAGTTATTTTGCGGCTATAAAAAACATATACGACTGTAGTGATACTACAAATACTATTGATATAAATGTATATGATTTGCCAACAGCTACCATAAACAATTCAGGAGCTAACTCATTTTGTGATGGCGATTCGGTATTGCTTAGTGCAAATCAAGATGCTGGATTATCTTACGTTTGGTTCCGAAATGGAAATATTATTACTGGAGAGTCTAACTCTACTCTTTCTGTAAAAAATGCAGGAGATTATAAAGTAGAAATAAGTAATGTAAATGCTTGTATAGATATTTCTTCTCTTATTTCTATTAATGTGAATCCAAGACCTTCGCCAAGTATTACTGCTGGTGGAGCATTAAGTTTCTGTGATGGAAATAGTGTGCTTTTATATGGTAGTAATGGAGTTGGATATTCCTATCAATGGTATAAGGATGCGAGTGTAATTTCTGGAGCTACATCATCATTTGTTTCTATTTCTGAATCAGGTGATTATACTGTTTATATAGAAAATTCATATCAGTGTGGCGATACAGGGTCGGCGGTTTCTGTAGTTGTAAATCCATCTCCAACGTCTGTAATTAATGTTTTAGGCCTACAAACTGTTTGCCAGGGCGATACTGTTATATTATCTGGAAATTCAGTGAATGGATTAACGTACCAATGGAAGAGCTATGGAACAAATTTGGCAGGAGCTACGGACTCTGTTTATCATGCTTTGCAAACTGGAAATTATACTTTGGTAACTACAAATTCGTTTAGTTGTTATACTGAATCAGCACAGCAATTAGCGGTTGTCAATCCAGTTCCTGGAGCATCAGTACTGCCTTTAAGTTCTACTTCTTTCTGTGGAGGTGATTCTGTTATTTTGCAAGCAAATACTGGTAATGGCTTAACTTATCAATGGTATAAGAATAGTGTTATTTTATTGAATGATACCTTAGTTGGTTATAATGCAAACTCTTCTGGCGCCTTTGCTGTAGAAGTTCGCAATGAATATAATTGTTATTCAATATCAGCTTCTTCAAATATAACGGTGTTCCCAGTCCCTACTGCAAGTTTTAATTTAGCCAATGAAGTTTGCTCCTCAGATACAATTCAAATTCAATATCTTGGATCAGCATCTGCTGGTGCGTTTTATAATTGGAATTTTAATGGAGCAACAGTACTTAGTGGTACGGGGCAAGGTCCATACGAAATACAGTGGCTAAATGCTGGTGCAAAAAGTGTTTCATTAATGGTTAATGAAAACTCATGTTCCTCATTAAGTTTTTCTGATACTACTATTGTGAAGTCAGTAAATGCGGTAATTACAGCACCTATTACATCTGTTTGCCAAGGCGATACTGTATTATTAACAGCTAATAGTGGCCAAAATCTTGATTATCAATGGTTGCTTGCCGGTGTAGATATGAATAATGACACCTTATCATCTGTAAGTGTTGTAAATACTGGACTCTATCAAGTAAGAGTTATTGATGCAAGTATAGGTTGTTACCAGGTTTCAACACCAATGTTGGTTACGGTAAATACTACTGATTTTAGTTTGAATTTTATTGCATCTACAACTAATTTTACTCAACCACCATTTGATGTTACAATTAATAATACCACACCAAATATGAATGAATATAACTTCCAATGGGAACTTGGTGATGGTAATACTTCTACATTCTATAACCCTATTCATACATATCAATACAACGGAACTTATACTGTTGCAATGTATGCTGAAAATAGTACTACTGGTTGTAGAGATACATTAGTAAATGTGGATTATATAGTTTGTGCCGGTGGTTCGCCTAATCCATGTAATATTATTGCTGCAATTACGCCTGCTGGCCCTGCAACAATATGTAATGGTGATAGTGTACTACTATCTGCAAGTGCAGGTACTGGCTATAATTATCAGTGGGTTTATAATAGTGTTATTATTCCAAATGCTGATAGTATAGCCTTATATGCTAAGCAGTCAGGTAATTATAGAGTTATAGTATCTGATGCTATATGCTCTCAAACTTCCCCGGCATTTATACTAAATAATTACCCAAGTATAGAGCCAAATATTCAAGCTTCAGGAAATATACAACCTTGTACGATAGATAGCTTGAACTTAAGTTTATTGGTAAATTATAATAGCTATAATTGGAATACCGGATCTAGTACAGCCTCCATATATGTATATCAAACAGGTTATTATCAAGTGGAGGTTACTGATAACTATGGATGTATAATGACTTCGGAGCCTTATATTGTAAGCAATTCTTATCTCAACCCTCCTGAATTATGTTTGGTGGGAGTAGATTCGCTTAACCATAATCGATTGGTTTGGGAACGACAAAGTAATGCATTGATAGATAGTTTCTATGTTTACAAAGAAGGTTTTATAGCTGGTCAATATGATAAAATAGGAGCCGTTCCGTTTACTCAATCTTCAATATTTGTAGATCAGAATTCCAATCCAGCAATAAAAGCATATAGATATAAAATTGCCGCTGTGGATACTTGTGGTGGAATTACGTTATTGGGTGATTATCATAAAACCATCCACCTTACAATTAATGCTGGCTTAAATGGAAGCTGGAATTTAATTTGGGATGGCTATGAAGGTTTTGCTTTTAATACCTACCGAATATACCGAGGTACGAATTCAAATAATATGAGTTTACTAACTCAGCTGTCGAGTACAGCAAATTCGTATACGGATTTAAATCCTCCTACTGGAACGGTATATTATCAAATTGAGGTAATAAAAACTACTGGATGTTATCCTGATACAACAATAGCCAAGGTAAATACAAATTATAATTCTTCGCGTAGTAATACAGCGAATAATGCAAATATGACACCTGTATATTTAGCTGCTGAATTTGATGCTGATATACAAAGTGGAATTTGGCCAATACAGGTTTCGTTTAATGATAACTCTACTGGCGATCCAGATGCATGGCATTGGAACTTTGGTGATGGTAATACTAGTATTGAACAGCATCCAAGCCATACTTATAATAATACTGGGGTATATACAGTAAAGTTAGCAATATGCAATGGAGGTATTTGTGATACAATTATTAAGATCGATTATATTGAAGTATTACCAAATGGTATGGTAGAAGTAGGAGTTGCAATTGCAGCTAAGCTTTATCCAAATCCTAATGATGGCAGTTTTACTATTGAGATAAATGATAAATCGCAACACGAAGTTCAGCTTCATATTTATAATTCCTTGGGAGCACAGGTTTATTTTGAGGAATTTGAAAGTAATGGTAAAACGGTTAAAAGATTACAACTTAATGACTTATCTACAGGTGTTTATTATGTGCATTTGAATACTAAAGATAAGGTTGTTTATAGTACGAAGGTGGTAATTCAAAAGTAGGAATTAACCTTGCTTCTAATTATTTATCATAAAACCTCAGCCCAACGTTTTCAATTGTTGGGCTGTTTTTTTTGTTTTTATTAAATCACTAGTAGCTTCATCAGCCCCTATACTAGTCGGGTTAAAAACGTTTGGAATGCAATGAAGAAAATTGTATAGCCTGTATTGAGCTCAGTCGAAATGAAGGCTGTACCGAACGAGGGTTGCGTCAAATAATCAGGGTATTATCTAAGAAGATGAACTGTGCCTTTTAGAATATACGGTTCGCGCAGAGTTTCGGTTATTTCAAACATATATGTGTAAACTCCAGGAGCAACTTCACTTCCTTTATATGTCCCGTCCCATCTTATTGAAGGGTCGTCAGCCTTAAAAATAACTTCTCCCCATTTATTGAAAATATACATATGAAACTCATCTAGTGCTACATATTGTCCTTCAATTCCAAAGTCATCATTTAGCCCATCATCATTTGGCGTAAAAGCATTAGGAGTATAAAAGAAATTACATCTTTCCACATTAAGGGTATAAGAAGTGTCATGCGAACAGCGTGTAGCTAGATATTGATTTGTAAGCTTTAATGAGTATTTTGTTTTTTGAGAAGGCTGTACGCTAATATTTTGACTCATTTCGCCAGTACTCCATAAATACTCATCAGCAATACTTCCTATAAGATTTGTAGATTTACCAAGGCAAAGAGTGTCGTCCATGCTGCTAATAACAGCTATAGGAATATCTAGTACATCAACAAGCGTTGATGCAGTATCGCTGCAATGATTGCTATTTGTTATGGTTACCGAATATCTACTTAATATTGATGGAGAAACATTAATGTTCTTAGTGTTAAAGCCATTACTCCATGCGTAAGAGGCATAGTTTCCTATAACGCGAACATTTGCACTAGAACGGTTACAAATAGTAGTGTCGTCACTAGTAATTGCTTTAGGGCTTTGATAGTTTTTTACAAATGTACTATCAGTAACTATACATCCAAAAGTATCAGTAGCCACCACGCTATAATACTCATCTAATATTACTATAAATGAGATGTCTTGTGTTTGTTCACCTGTATTCCAAAGATAAGAATAAGAATTATCTCCTAATACAGAAATATATGCGCTATCATATGTACATGCAGAATCTCCTATAATAGTTATTTGCGGGTTTCCATCATAAATAATTATTTGATCAGAAGTGTCTGTATTACATGCATCTGTAAGTGTTAAAGTATAAGTAGTAGTGGTAATTGGGTCGGAAAAAATGCTTGAAGTTGTATCGCCAGTATTCCATAAATATGAATATGGCTCATAGCCACCACTTACATTTGGAGTAATCGTCATTGTATCATTATTACAAAGAACAGTATCGCTTCCTAGGTTGCATTCAAGAACAGTATTATCAGCAATGTATACTACTATTGTATCATATGTGCACGAAGATGTTGCAACGTATAATTCTATATATTCTAGTCCTTCATTAATGCCATCAAATATAGGTTCAATTATTATTGATGTAGAGTCAGAACCCGCGGGTACAGTAACTGATCCGGATAAACTAACATAGTCAACACCATTAATAGCTGTTCCTGTAGTTGCATAATAAAACACTTTATCAACAGGAGTAACATATGGAATTTTTAGTCCAATAACAGCATTATTACAACCCTCGATAGACATTGTGTCAATACTGTTAGTAGTAGAAGAACTTAAGTAAATAATGTTACTACTAAAACTATTAGCTTCAAGAAAAACACCAGAATCAAAAACCGCATCAGAGGCGTCACCAATTACAAGTTTAATATGATAAGTAAAACATGGAACAACTTGAAATATAGCATACATAGGAATAGTAAGTGCATCATAAGCAATATACGAATTTGAAGAATTATTTACATAATAGGAGCAATTTACACAGGGACCAGTATTTGTAGTGCCATTATTTATATTTGCAATTGACACAGCAGTAGATGTGCCAGGTAATAAGGCGACATTTTGATCTGCATACATTCCTCCATTAGGATTATAACCGCTAATAAAGAAACCAAAAACATCATTAAAACTAGATAATGAGTACTCTGGATATTCTTCAGAACCAAAAATATATTTAAATTTTACGGTATCAGAAAGAGGAACAAAGTCGAATTCTAAAACAGCTGCATCATTAATGTTATATGTGATTAAAGCTGCTAGCAAAGGGTCGCTACCGCCACTTGTAGTTGTACTTGCAAAGCTGCTTGCTGCTCCATTTATACTTGTAGCATTTCCGGTACAAAGAATAAGTCCGTCTGTCATTCCTAAACCTGTAGGGTTTGTTCCTGAAGTAAATTTTGCAATACTTTGTAAATCGCCAGTATATGTAACATTACTTACTGTTACACCCGTGCCTGTAAGTACATTCTGTACCCATTGAGTTACAGTGCCTGTTTGGCTAATATTAATTTGAGCTTTTGATGAAAAAGACCAAAATAATAAAACTATTATAAATATATATTTGTGCATAAATCTGAACTTATTTCTTAATTGGCTAAATTAATATAATATAAGATGCAAAAAGTGTAAAATAGTTGCCTAATGCTTGAAAAATATTTATAAATTCGTAGCTTCAAAATATGAGCATTTAATAATTTAAAACAAACATAAAATGGATAAGTCAAAGAAATTTCTAGAAGATAATAAGGATAGGTTTTTGGAGGAGCTTTTTGAATTAATAAGAATTCCTTCAATAAGTTCTATAGCAGATCATAAACCTGATATGGTACGTATGGCAGAGGCATTAAAAGCTTCATTATTGGCAGTGGGTGTTGATAAGGCTGGTGTTTTTGAAACTGAAGGTAATCCGGTAGTTTATGCTGAAAAGATTATTGATCCATCTAAGCCTACAGTATTGGTTTATGGTCATTATGATGTTATGCCTGTAGACCCTATTGACTTATGGGATAGCAAGCCTTTTGAGCCAGAAGTTAGAGATGGTAAGATTTGGGCCCGTGGTGCTGATGATGATAAAGGGCAATCTTTTATGCATGTAAAGGCTTTTGAAGCAATGGTTGCTAATAATGAGCTTCCTGTAAATGTGAAGTTTATGCTTGAAGGTGAAGAGGAAATTGGTTCTCCAAGCTTAGGAAAATGGTGTGCTGATAATAAAGATATGCTTACTGCAGATACAATCTTAGTATCTGATACAGGGCTTATTGCACAAGATATCCCTTCAATAACTACAGGTTTACGTGGCTTAAGTTATGTTGAAGTGAAAGTTACTGGTCCTAATCGCGATTTACATAGTGGATTATTTGGTGGTGCCGTTGCTAATCCTGCTAATGAATTAGCGAAAATGATTGCCGGACTTACTAATGAAGATAACTATATTACAATTCCTGGTTTTTACGACGATGTAATTGAAGTTAGTGCTGAAGAACGTGCTTTAATGGCAAAAGCTCCATTTAATTTAGAGGAGTATCAAAAAGCTATAGATATAAAATCTGTTTCTGGAGAAAAAGGATATTCTTCAAATGAACGTACTGGAATTCGCCCATCGCTAGATGTAAATGGTATTTGGAGTGGATATACTGGTGAAGGTGCAAAAACAGTTCTTCCATCTATTGCTCAAGCAAAAATATCAATGCGCTTGGTTCCTAATCAGGATAATTTAAAGATTAGTAAATTAATAAAAGATCATTTAGAAAGTAATGCTCCTGATTATATAAAGGTAGAGGTAACTCCATTGCATGGTGGTCAGGGCTATGTATCGCCAATAGATTTGCCAGCATATGTTGCTGCAGATAAGGCCTATACTGAAGCTTTTGGCAAAAGACCTGTGCCTGTACGTAGTGGGGGAAGTATTCCAATAATATCTACTTTCGAAACAGTATTAGGAACTAAATCTATTCTTATGGGTTTTGGTTTGGAAAGCGATGCTATTCATTCTCCAAATGAGAACTACCCACTATTCAATTTCTATAAAGGAATGGAAACTATTGTTAACTTCTATAAGTATTTTGCTGAAGAAATGAAGTAAAAATAAGTGAATAAAAAAAGGTGATTAAATATATTTTTAATCACCTTTTTTTTTGCTTAATAATTATTATCAAGATAATATTGAAGTGTCTTTTCGTTTAGATATTCTTTAAATTGCTTCGACATATCATTTACAATTGTTCCTAATAAACACTTTTTAAAAGGGCAATGCTCATATCCCATCGGACATTTCATATTTGGAAGTTTACCTTCAATTGCTTCGTAAATATCAAGTAGGCTAATATCGTTAGGTTCAACTTTTAAATAAAAACCACCAGAGGGTCCTCTTGTGCTTCCCAACATGTCAAATTTATTAAGGCGTTGTAATACTTTGGCAACATGGTGTTTAGAGAAATTAAACTCCTCAGCTAGTTTGTTAACATTTACCTTACCATCGCTTTTGGCAATAAAAACCATAGAATGAATACCAATACTAGCGGCTTCAGACATATTAAATAAATTGTTTGCCATAATAGAGTTTTATAATAATGCGTATTAATTATTTGAAGTGCAAAAGTACATTTTTTATTGTCTTTATGATTTTGATTTGTGGAGGTTAATCTCATTCTTATATTTACATTATTATCATTTTTTTATTTTTGTTTAAGCTTGCTGTATCTACATATAACTGCTGTCTTCTGATATTAAAGTGATTATAGTATAGCTTTGATATCTTAGTTGTTTTAGATGATAAAGAAGGAAATAAGTATATAAGTACTTTAATTGATTTAAGTCACTATGTATTATGAGTAATTTAGGGTGAAAATAATAGCAAATATTTTTTTATCAAGACTTTTTAATACTTTCAATAATTTAAGTATTTTATTATACCTTAGCTTAAAATTATAAACGAATGAGTCTAGTAACATATAAATCATCAGCAGGGTCTGGCAAGACAAGCACTTTAGTTATTGAATATCTTTGTATTGCATTAAAAAAGCCTCATCAATTTCATCAGATAATAGCACTTACTTTTACCCAAAAAGCTACTGCTGAAATGAAAGAAAGGCTCATTGAATATTTAATATTGATTAAGGATATGAATGTTGATAACCCAGCTGATTCTATATCTTACGTTGTTAAAGCAATCTCTCAAAAAACAACACTAAATTATATTGAGATAAAACAAAAATCTAAAATACTTCTTACTAATATTCTTCATAATTATGGTGATTTTGGGTTTTCTACTATTGACAGTTTTGTTGTGCGAATAGTAAGAAGTTTTGCTCATGATCTTCAACTGTCTTCAAATTTTGAAATAGAACTTGATAGCAATATTTTAATTGAAGAAGCTATTGGTGAATTAAACGAATTAATAGGAGAAAATGATGAGATTACGAAGTTTATGATAGACTTTACATTGGATCAACTTGATGAAGAAAAAAGCCCCGATTTGGATAAACCATTGGCCACATTAGGGAAGTTGATTTTTGACTCTAAGCATTATGCAAACATTGATTCATTAAAAGAAATACCGTTAAAAAACTTTGCCGATGTTAAGGAATACTTGATTAAAAAACTTAAGAAGTATGATAATACGATACGTTCTTTTGGCGAAGAAGGATTTGATTGTATTCAGAAAAATGGACTTAGTAAAGGCGACTGTTCTTCTTCTTGGTTATGGAACTATTTTAATAAACTAAAAACTAATGATAAGCAAACATATTCGATAAAAGAACTTGAGAAGAAAACTATACCCAAAATGGTTGATGAAGGTGCTGATTGGTATGCCAAAAGTAAAGATAGTGTAACTAAAGAAAGTATAGATAATGCAAAAAGTGAATTTCTGGAAATTATATATAGAGCTAGAGAATTTTACGCTAGGGAAATCCCAAGATATAATTCTAATAGACTTATTCTGCAAAAAATCACTCCTCTAGCATTAATTCATCAATTAAAGCAAATTATAGAAGCAAATTATGAGGAAAATGATATTATACATCTGTCAGAGGTAAATAGAAAAATATCTGAGATTGTTAACGAACAGCATGCTCCATTTATTTATGAGAGAATTGGGCAGCGCTATAACCATTTTCTTATTGATGAGTTTCAAGATACATCTGTTATACAATGGAATAACATGTTGCCACTCATTGATAATAGCTTAGCAAGTAATTTTAGAAATTTGCTAGTTGGTGATACTAAACAGTCAATTTATCGATGGCGTGATGGTGAAGTTGAGCAGTTTGCCAAGTTGCCTAATTTGCTTGGTGATAATAAATCTGTAATTACTAAGCAAAGAGAATCGCTTTTAAAAGCAATGTACGAAGAGGTTATCCTTGATACAAATTATAGAAGTAAAGAGAATATTGTGAATTTTAATAATGAGATATTCACAGTATTACTTAATGATGAAGATGATTATGTAAAATCATTTTTTGAGAACCATATACAAAAATCAATTAAGGAATATAACTCAGGTGTTGTTAAGCTCCATAATATACCAAAAAATAAAGATCAGGAATATAAGAATGAAGACCTTATTAATAGTATTATTAAGAATATAGAGAATCTTACCAATAATCAGAATTACAACTATGGAGATATATGTATTTTGGCTAGAAAGAATAAGTTCTTGTCTGAGTTAGCTGATAAATTGATAGATAGTAATATTAAAGTATATAGTTCAGATGCTTTATATCTAATTTCATCGAATACTATAAACATCATAATTAGTTTTATGAATATAGTTATTGATAAAGATGTAGCCATAAACTCATATAGTGCACTTCGATATTTTTATAAGAAAGAAAATATGGGAGAGCCTACAGAGTCTGTTTTTTCTAAGGAGAGTTTTTTCTCAAAATTATTGGATTTAGGTTATGAGTTTGATTTGCTAAAAATGGAAAGCATGGATGCTTATGAGTTAAGTGAATATGTGATTTCAAATATCAAACTTGATAATCTATCAAATCCATTTCTATATAATTTCCTTGATAGAATAATAGACTTAAGTAAGAAGAAGGGAATAAATATAAGCTTGTTTATAGAGTATTGGGATGAAAATAAGCATAAATTGAAGATAGATTTAGCTCCAGATAAAGATTCTGTACAATTATTAACTATACATAGAGCTAAAGGTTTAGAATTTCCAGTAGTATTTTTCCCTATGATTTCAATGGCTGCTGAGTTATCAGGAAAGGATATGCTATGGGTAGAACCTGATGAAATTATGGGCATAGGTGTTCCTAAAGTGTTAATAGGTGATTATAAATATGGTTTGGAAAGTGATTTTAAGGAAGTGCTAAAGCAGGAGCAGAGTAGAAAACGACTTGATGCAATAAATATGTTTTATGTAGCTAGTACAAGACCAACAGAGCAGTTGCAGCTATTTTTTACTGATGATAAGGATTCTAAAAAATATTGGAATGCATGTAAAGCTATATCATGGAGCAAGGATAGAGTTCTTATTGAGGAGGACAATTTAATTCAAATTGGCGAAAATTTAATACATGATAGTATAGATAGTATTAATAAGGAAGATATTTCAATAAATAATTTTATTAGCAATTTCTGGAAAGATAAAATATTTCTACAACGAGATATTAGTATCAATATGGCAATTAGAAATAAAGGAACTCAACTTCATAATATACTTAGCGAAATAGATAGTGATTCTAATATTAAGGAAGTTATTAATAAACATGTAAATGGAAAAACTATTCTACAGGAATATGCAGATGAGTTTGAAGGTATTATTAATAAATTGCTAAGTAATTCTGAAACAAAGTATTTATTCTCCTCAGAACATCATTTTATAAATGAAAAAGAGATCCTTGATTCAAATAATAAAATACTTAAGCCTGATAGGGTTCTTATTAGTGAGAATGATATTGTTGTTATCGATTATAAGTATACAAGTTTTGATAACCTTAGTGATAAGGAAATAAATAAATATAAGAATCAAATAAAGAATTATCAAGAGATACTTTTTAAGATATACAATAGAAAAGTTAGGGGTGTATTATTGTTTTTATCACCAATAAAAATTGTTAGCTTTTAATATTAAGGTATTTTTTCATTATTTAACCACTATTAACATTTGTCACACAATTTTTTTGAAATCACATCAAAATACGGTAATTTTATTGTTAAATTTACAACATTTAACGAAAATTAGATGATATTTAAGGTGATATTTGTATAAAAATGATAATTATGATACCTATTTTGATAAGTTTTAACAAAAACTAATTAACAAATTATTAACTTTTAGTTTTGCGGTGTATAACAGTTATTTATAAGGCAACTCACGGTTAAACGTATCTAAAATGACTATTGTTTTAATACAAATTTTGTAATATAAATGGGTAATAAAATCAATATTGTTAAATTTATAACTTCTTTTTTTTGTCATTTTTAATAATCTATAGTATATTGCAGTCTTATAAATCATTTATAACGATTTAGTTTTTTATGGTTTTTTATTAAGTTAATTCGATTATTAATTATGAAAGGGATTCGAAGATTATTCTTAATAATAAAAATGAAATAATTTTTATAAAATATAAATCTTATTATTAAATACAGTTTAAATTAATTATTAACAAACATTACATTATTATGCGAAAAATTATGTTTTTACTTGCACTCTTCTTATTCACAGGGATGCAATTAGTACAGGCGCAAAAAACTGTAACCGGAAAAATTACTGATGCCAAAGATGGTAGCGGAATTCCTGGGGTAACAGTTCTTGTGAAAGGAACAACTATTGGAACTATAAGTTCAATGGATGGAACGTACGAGATTTCTTTTGACGAAAAGTACAATGTTTTGGTGTTTTCCTTCGTAGGGATGGCAACTCAAGAGGTTGAAGTTGGTTCTAAGACCACTATTGACGTTAAGATGGAATCAGGTATCACAGAAATTGAAGGAGCGGTTATTACTGCACTTGGAATTTCTAGAGAGAAAAAATCTCTTGGTTATGCTACTCAAGAGGTAAGTGGTGACGATCTTAACACTGTTAAGAATGAAAACTTTGTAAACTCTATCTCGGGTAAGGTTTCAGGTGTTCAAGTTAAAACAAATAGTAATTTTGGTGGTTCTACCAATATTATTATTCGTGGTACTACATCACTAACGGGAGATAACCAAGCGTTATTTGTTATTGACGGTGTACCTGTTAATAATGCAAATACAAATGGTTCAGCTCAGTCGCAAGGTGGTAGTGGATATGACTACGGTTCTGCTGTATCTGATATCAACCCTGATGATATAGAATCAATCAACGTACTTAAAGGTGCGGCTGCAACGGCTCTTTATGGATCTCGTGCTGCAAATGGTGTTATCATCATTACTACCAAAAAAGGTAATAAAGTAAGAAAAGGTGAAGAAGCAATAGGTATTACTCTATCTTCTTCTGTAACTATGGGAATTGTTGACAAATCTACTTTCCCTAATTATCAAACTCAATACGGTGCTGGTTATGGTCCTTATTATAGTGGTGGAGATCATCCAGGATTATTTGAGCATATTGATTTTGACGGTGATGGATCACCTGATTTATCTGTTCCTACTACTGAAGATGCATCTTATGGTGAGGAGTTTAATTCTGATCTAATGGTTTATCAGTGGACATCTCAGGTTCCTGAGCATGCTGATTATGGTAAAGCTACTGCATGGGAAAATGGAGCTAATGGTCCTATAACTTTCTTTAATAATGCATATACTTTTAGAAATAGTGTTGCTGTAAATGGTGGTACTGAAAAAGGCGCTTACCGTGTATCTTATACTAATACTACACAAACAGGTATTATGCCAAATAGTAAGTTGAATCGTAATAACCTTTCTGTAACAGGCAGCCAAGAGTTTGGTAGAGGTTTAACTGTTTCTACTAACGTAAACTATATGAATACAAACACAACTGGTCGTAACTCTACTGGTTATTCTAATAATATTCTTTCTTCTTATCGTCAGTGGTGGCAAACAAATATTGATGTTGCTGATATGGAAGCAATGTATATGGACTTACCAGATGGTCAGAAAAGAAATATTACTTGGAACCCACATAGTCTTAGTGATGGTACTCCTGAATATTGGGATAACTTCTATTGGACTCGTTATGAAAACTATACAACTGATGTACGTGACCGTATTTTAGGTAATGTACAAGCTGATTGGAAAATTACTGATTATTTAAGTATATTGGGTAGAGCTTCTGTTGATTACTATTCTAGTATTCAAGAAGAGAGATTAGCTGTAGGTAGTACTTCACGTCGTTGGGGTATTTCAAGATTAGATGCTGGTTCTGGTTATTCTCGTTATAACT